>CAYNZI010000065.1:0-9179 GCA_964401565.1 uncultured Spongiibacteraceae bacterium | reverse complement strand
TTGGGCTTTGATCTTCACTTATATTTGGGCTGGTCCTCATCACCTTCATTACACCGCTTTGCCGGATTGGGCACAGAGCCTGGGTATGGTGATGTCATTGATCTTGTTGGCTCCCAGCTGGGGCGGAATGATCAACGGCATGATGACTTTGAGTGGCGCATGGCACAAGTTGCGGACTGATCCGATCTTACGCTTTTTGGTTGTATCACTGTCTTTTTATGGCATGTCCACTTTCGAGGGGCCAATGATGGCGATCAAGACAGTTAATTCCCTGTCGCACTACACTGATTGGACCATTGGTCATGTTCATTCCGGTGCACTTGGCTGGGTAGCGATGGTATCTATAGGGATGGTCTATCATTTGTTGCCGATTTTGTTTGGCAAAAAGCAGATGTATAGCGTTAGCTTGATTAACACGCATTTCTGGTTGTCGACCATCGGCACCGTACTTTATATTTGTGCACTGTGGGTCAATGGCATTTTACAAGGTTTGATGTGGCGTGCTTACAATACAGACGGTACGCTAACTTACAGTTTTGTTGAGTCAGTTGAAGCGAGTTATCCCGGGTATATAGTTCGCTTGATTGGTGGCGCCATGTTCTTTTCTGGAATGCTGTTAATGGCTTACAACATGTGGAAAACCGCAAAAGCGAACGAGACGGAAAGCGGTGAAAACAATTCAATTAGTGCAGAAGCGCAACCGGCCTAACAACCGAGTCAGTTAGGCTGAGGAGAGTTTTATGAATCATGATTTTGTCGAAAAAAACATTGGAGCGATGATCGTTTTAATCATAGTTGCTATCAGTTTTGGTGGTTTGGTTGAAATTGTACCGTTATTTTTTCTGAAGGAAACTACAGAGCCAATTGAGGGTTTGAAGCCTCTGACAGCGATACAGCTGGAAGGCAGGGATATCTATATTCGCGAGGGTTGTAACAACTGCCACTCACAAATGATCCGTCCTTTGCGGGCTGAAACAGAGCGATACGGCCACTATTCTGTTGCTGGTGAATTTGTTTATAACCACCCGCATTTATGGGGGTCAAAGCGTACTGGACCAGATTTGGCGCGCGTTGGAAAACGCTATAGCAACGACTGGCACCGGGCTCATTTGATGGATCCTCGGAGTGTTGTGCCAGAATCCAATATGCCGGCATACAAATGGTTATTTGAAGATACGCTTACTGGTGAACTGACCGGCAGGAAAATGACGGTACTTAGGACGCTTGGTGTTCCTTACACCGATGAAGATATCGCAGGTGCTAAGGAGGCGGTTGCTGGGAAAAAAGAAATTGATGGATTGATTGCTTATTTGCAACAACTCGGTACGTTATTGCGACACAAACGCTAGATTGCTGACTAGGAGATCGTAGTGGATATTAATACCTTGAGAGGGCTTGCTACAGTATTTACGATGATGGCTTTTATCGGTGTTTGTCTGTGGGCTTATAGCAGCAGACGCAAAGGCGACTTCGACTCGGCTGCCAATCTTCCATTTGATGATGATGACTTAAGTGATCATTAGCACTTTCATCGGTGCTGGGTACTTTGCAAGAACAATATTTTCGTGAACTATTTTAATAGTGAATTAATTTTATGAGAGGCACTAAATGAGCAGCTTCTGGAGTTTGTGGATAAGCATTCTTACCGTGGTGACGATTTTGGGTACTGTTTGGCTATTGTTTGCCAATCGTAAGTCCAAAAACACCGGCCCGGATGCAACGACCGGTCATATTTATGACGGGATTGAGGAATATGATAACCCTCTTCCTGCCTGGTGGTTTTATATGTTCGTGTTCACCATCATATTTGGCATTGGTTACTTGATTGCGTATCCAGGAATGGGGAGTTTTAAGGGGGTTTTGAACTGGACCCAGATCAGCCAGTGGCAGGGTGAATCAGATAAGGCTGAGAAGAAATATGGCGCCATCTTCGCCACATACCGGGAAATGCCGATAGAGCAGGTGGCTGCGGATCGAAAAGCCTTGAAAATGGGTCAGCGTATGTTTTCCAATAACTGTGCTCAGTGCCATGGTGGTGATGCTCGCGGTAGTTATGGTTTCCCCAATTTAACGGATAACGAATGGTTGTACGGTGGTTCACCTGATGCAATCAAGACATCTATTACTAACGGCAGGTCGGGTCTTATGCCCAGTTGGGAAGCCGCGCTAGGTGAAGATGGAATCGACTCTGTTAGTAATTACGTGCTGGGATTGAGTGGTCGTGATGTCGATGCTGATTCTGCGGCGATCGGCCATGACAAATACCAGATGTTTTGTGTTGCCTGCCATGGGGTTGAAGGCAAAGGAAACGTGATGTTTGGCGCGCCTGACTTAACCAATGATATTTGGTTGTACGGTGGCTCTCAGGGTTTGGTGCAACGATCTATTCGCGGTGGTCGGAATGGTGAAATGCCAGCTCACAAAGAAATACTGAGTGAAGATAAAATTCATTTGCTGACGGCCTACGTTTACAGTTTATCTCAGGAATAACTGAACTAGGTCTCAGCTGATATAGATTCAGGTTATTAATGTGTTGAACGAAGATACGAAAGCTCGCTCAGGTAAGCCCGGACAGGAAGGCGATAAAATTCCTGTCCGGGAAATTGTTGAAGAGTTTGTCCCCGTTGGTGTTTCTGGATTAGATCTCTATCAAAAACGCGAAAAAATATATACGCGAAAAATCGAAGGGTTTTATCAACGATTACGTATGTATACCGGATGGCCGTTGCTGTTGGGTTATTTTCTTATTCCCTGGTTGAGCTGGGACGGTCGGCAGGCAGTATTATTCGACCTGCCCAGTCGTCAATTTCACATATTCAGCATAACTTTTTGGCCGCAAGATTTCCCCATGCTGGCTTGGTTGCTCATTATTGCGGCGTTTACGTTATTTGCAGTAACGGCGTGGGCTGGCAGAATATGGTGCGGTTATACGTGCCCCCAGACAGTATGGACGGCTGTCTTTATGTGGGCTGAACAGTTGACTGAAGGTAGTCGAAACCAACGTATAAAACGCGACAAAGAGCCATGGTCTGTTGAGAAAGTTCGGCGCAAAGCCGCCAAACACACCATGTGGATAGGTTTTGCATTCCTTACTGGTTTTTCTTTCGTAGGTTACTTTTCTCCAGTGAGAGATTTAGCTGTCGACTTGGTTTCATTTTCAGGCTTTGGTACAGAATCGGGATTGGAGTGGGGTTTGGGTTTTTGGGAGTTTGCCTGGATCAACTTCTTCACATGGGCGACGTACATTAATGCGGGTTGGATGCGCGAACAGGTCTGCATGTATATGTGTCCCTATGCTCGTTTTCAATCAGTAATGTTTGACCATGACACGCTTATTGTCTCTTATGACGAAAAACGTGGTGAGAACCGTGGTCCTAGAAAAAAGAATATTGACCCTGCGAGTGTTGGTTTAGGCGATTGCGTCGATTGTCAAATTTGCGTTCAGGTCTGCCCTACGGGTATTGACATAAGAGATGGACTGCAATACGAATGCATTAATTGTGCGTTGTGTATCGATGGCTGTGACTCCGTGATGGAGCAAATGGGTTACGAAAAAGGGCTGATTAGTTACACGACCGAAAATTCGCTCAACGGGAGTCCGACAAATTTCTTTCGGCCGCGACTCATCGGTTATGGCATTGCGGTCATTGTGATGGTGTCTCTGTTTTTGACCGCGCTTATTATTCGCGTGCCGTTACAGCTTGATGTCATACGAGACCGCGACCGCTTGTATTTTGAGGCGGCCAACGGTTTGATTGAAAATAGTTATAACCTGAAAATTCTTAATATGGATCAGTCCCCGCACAGCTATCGTATCTCTGTCATTGGTCTTGATAGCGCGACTTTTGTTGGTGATAGTGATGTTACTGTGATGTCGGGTGACATCACTGAAGTTCCGATTCGGTTGAGCATTGACCCCGTGGAGCTCCAGAGTACAAACATCACGATAGAGTTTGTTGTAAAGTCGATTGACACTGATGGCTTCAGAGCTACTAGTGAAAGCCGATTTATCGGGCCGAGAATTTAGTAGATAATACGGATTGAGAAACCTAATATGCGGACAGTAGAAGACACATTACCATGGTATAAACAGTTTTGGCCCTGGTTCATTATTGCGTTACCAGCATCGGTTGTTGTCGCGGGACTAGTCACGGTCTACATTGCATTCAATAATGCCGATAGCTTAGTGGTTGACGATTATTACCAGCAAGGACTTGGCATTAATCGTACATTGAAGCAGGATGCGGTGGCGAAGACGCTGAGAATTCAGGCCGGCGTGACGATTGACCCGTTGATTGGTGAAGTCCGCGTTGTTTTGCAAGGGGATTTTGTCGAGCAACCGAAAACACTGTTATTGCAGTGGATACATCCCACCAGTAAAGAGCGAGATTTCTCTCTTGAATTAATACGCACGCCCAATGATGATTATCTCGGCCAGTTGATGGCCTCGGTTGACGGTCGTTGGTATGTACAGCTTTCAGCGGACAGTCCAGAGGCTTGGCGTCTGAAAAATGAAGTGAGCGATTTGGCTCGTGCTGATGATTTGCCGGTACAATTTGATTTTCTCCGCGCCGTGGAAAAATAACATGTTACAGAAGGTTCAAGTTCATCGAGTAGATTGTTTTCATTGTGGCCTACCAGTGGCTGCAGGAGACCAGTTTTTCGCTGAGCTTGATGGTGAACAGCGGCATTTTTGTTGTCCCGCCTGTAGAGCAGTTGCCACAACTATTGTCGCTAGTGGTTTGAGTTCATATTATCGATATAAAACCGTCTCGGATTTTATTCCAGATTCAGACACCATCAAAGAAACTTTTTCCGCGTTCGATGATGCAGAATTCCAGCATCGATATGTTACAACCAGCACTGTTGGCGAAAAGACCATTGCGACTACTCAGTTGTTGATCGGGGGCATTCATTGTGCGGCGTGCATCTGGTTGTTAGAGAAATACTTGGGGAGTTTGTCTGGAATCGAGAAAGCATCGGTGAGTTTGTCTGAACAAAAAGCGGTTATCAGCTGGCGGCTCGACGAGTTGGCATTGAGTGAAGTCTGTCGTGCGATTGCGAGTTTGGGATATCTGCCCGAGCCTTACAATGATGATCACGTACAACAATTGCAACGGCGCGAAAATCATTTAGCGCTGAGGCGATTGGGTATTGCTGGCATAGGTATGATGCAAGTTGGTATGTTTGCTATTGCTCTTTACGCGGGCGCTTTACAGAGTATTCAAGTCGAGTATCGGGATTTCATGCGCTGGGTTAGTTTGCTGGTTGCTACCCCTGTTGTTTTTTATTCGGCACAGCCATTTTTTATCGGAGCTTGGCGTGGGATAAAAATGAAGAGTCCAGGGATGGACTTGCCAGTTGCTATCGCTATTGGTCTAGCGTATCTCGCAAGCGCCAAGGCGACCATGACGGGTACGGGTGAAGTGTATTTCGACTCAGTCACAATGTTTACTTTTTTTCTGTTGGCCGGTCGTTATTTTGAGTTGAGGGCAAGACACTTTGGCGGTCGAAGTAGCAGTGATCTCAATTCACTACTGCCTGCAATTGTGTCAAGGATTGTTGGCAGTATTCGCGCCGAAACCATATCGCTGTTCAAAGTAGACGTTGGTGATATTTTACGGGTTAAAACCGGTCAAGTTATTCCTGCAGATGGTGTAGTTATTGACGGTTACAGTGGTGTAGATGAGTCCCAGATGACGGGAGAATTTTCACTGCAAGCTAAAAGTGCTGGTGACTCGTTGCTAGCGGGTACAATGAACAGTACTGGTGTTCTGACTATGGAGGTTCAAGCGACTGGCGCTGGTTTGAAACTGCAGTCAATTAACCAATTGTTGTTGAAAGCCCAGTCGGAAAAACCAGCTGTTTCGCTGTTAGTTGATCAAATCTCTCGTTATTTCGTGGTCACTGTTTTGTTAATAACGGTATTGACCTACGTTTTTTGGATGACTTACTCGTCGGGAGCTTATAGCGATCAAGCGTTCTGGGTGATGTTGTCAGTATTAGTCATAAGTTGTCCCTGTGCATTATCGTTAGCGACACCGGCGGCATTGACTGCGGCGACAAATTATCTTCGCAAAAGAGGTTTATTAGTGACCGCGCAGCATGTGTGGGAAGTTATGCCGAAGATTACTGATGTGGTCTGCGATAAAACAGGCACTTTGACCGAAGGAAAGTTATCGATTAACGATATTGACCCTCTTGGAGAACTGTCCGCTCAGCAATGTTTAGCGATAGCCGCCACGCTGGAATCTTACTCAGAACATCCAATAGCGGACGCATTTTTATCGGCGTTCAATGATTCCGAACAAAATCTACTGCCTGCAAGTGCTATCGAATTGTGCCATGGGCAGGGTGTGCGAGGAAAAGTAGATGGGGAAAATTACTGCCTTGGTAGCAGCGAGTTTTCTGCATCTGTTTTTGACCAAACCAGTGCCTTATTAACTCCGGGTTACGCCATAGGACAGTGGCTGCTGCTAAGTCGAAAGCAGGGGCCTGTCTGTTGGTTTCGGTTGACGGATACCGTGCGTGAAGGCGCATTAGCATTAGTCTCGAATTTCAAAAAGAAAGGATTGCGAGTGCACATGCTTAGTGGAGATGGTTCAGGCGCGGCTAAGCTGTTAGCAAATCAGTTGGGAATAGAGACGTGTATCGAAGGCGCCAACCCTCAGGAAAAATTGAATTACATTCATTCTATCCAGAAGAGCGGACGCAAAGTACTTATGTTGGGAGACGGGATTAATGACGTGCCGGTACTGGCCGGGGCAGATATATCGGTGGCAATGGTTAATGCGTCAAATTTGGCGAAAACTCAGACAGACAGCATATTGCTTAGCGGTGATCTGAATGGCGTACTGGTGTTAATGGATCTGGCTATTCGCACTGGTCAAGTGATTCGGCAGAACCTCGCTTGGGCTTTGGCTTACAACGTGTTGGCAATTCCCCTAGCTGCAATGGCGCTGATCCCACCCTATGCGGCCGCTATCGGAATGTCTGCTAGTTCATTGGTGGTCATCCTCAATGCATTGACCTTACAGCGGGAGCCGCGTTCGGATAAAGCTCCAGCAGACCCAGTTACTACGGTTATGGTGAGCTGATCATGGACAGTATTTTTATCTTGATTCCAATAGCGCTTATTTTTTCTGCAATAGCCATAAAGGCCTTTCTATGGGCAGTAGATAATAATCAATATGACGATTTGGATGCGGCAGCGCAAAGTATTTTGTTTGACGATGATATAAATATGGAGCCGGTGGTGGATGTTTCGAAACAGACGACTGCCGCCGACGAACAGCGTGAATGAACTAACGCTGGCGAGTGCGGTTTTGATAGGTCTGTTTGGAAGTAGTCATTGCCTTGGAATGTGTGGGGGTTTGAGCTCACTTCTCGGTGTTACGGCTGAGCGTAACAATCGAAGCCGCTTGCTTAGTTATAATCTGGGCCGGCTGACAAGTTATACGGTGATAGGAGCTTTGGCTGGGCTGTTCGGTGAGCAGTTGCTGTCGTTGTCTCCTCAGTTAGGTTTTTTACTTAGAGTCATTGCAGGGTTGTTGCTTATAGCGATGGGTCTTTATGTCAGTCAATGGTGGACAGGGCTGACGTACCTGGAACGAGTTGGCGCGCATTTATGGCGGCACATTCAGCCGTTAGTCGGGCGCTTGCTGCCGATTAGAAGCCATTGGCAGGCTCTTTTACTTGGAAGTTTGTGGGGTTTTTTACCCTGTGGGTTGGTTTATTCGACGCTGAGTTGGGCGGTAGCATCAGCCCAGTGGCAGCAATCTGCGTTGTTGATGTTGGCATTTGTCGTTGGAACGTTGCCGGCGATGTTGGCGATGGGTTTTGCGGGTGAAAATGTCTTACGACGGTTGCGTAGCAAAAATTTCCGTTTGCTGGCCGGAGTAATGATTATAGGTATGGGGCTAGTGACAATTTTTATTCCGTGGAGTCACAGTAAGATGCAGGGCACAGGTAACGAGCATCATCAAATGAATCATTGAAGTGATGAAAGAATGTACGATAAAAACAAAGTAGAACATGTGAGGAGAAGATTATGATAGGCAATATAATTGGTTTGTTAATTCGGCCAAAAACACAGTGGCAGCGTATTGCCGAGAAAGATAACTTTGGATTGTTTTCTGCTGTTTTATACACAGCAGTCTTTGCTTGTATACCGGCAGCAGCCTGGTATTACGGTACCACCAAAATTGGCTGGACGGTCGGTGATGGCGATATAGTAAGAATGACTGCCGACAGTGCTGCCGTCATTATTATGCTGTTTTACTTCACTATGATCGCGTCGGTTCTTGCTATCGGCTACATGATTCATTGGATGTCGGAGACATATGGCGCAGACTCCAGTGTTGCGAAGGGTGTGACTATTGCAGGCATGTCGGCGATGCCGTTGTTTTTTGCTGGGGCAGTAGGCTTCGTTCCGGTTTTTTGGGTAGCACTTCTGATTGGTGTTTCAGCGGTTGGTTATGCTATTTATATATTGTATTTGGGAATTCCCATTGTCATGAGAATACCGGAAGAGCGAGGGTTTCTATTTTCTAGCGCAGTGATAGCTTTCTGTATGGTCATACTGATGATTATTATGGGTGCCACGGTTATCCTTTGGGATATGGGTGCCGCACCGAGCTTTACTGATTAGCTAGGTTTTATCGGCCCGCTGATATTGATGACTCTGGAGGTAGTGTGATTACGACCTCCATGATCAACTCCCATCGTTGAGTTGGATTGATTTCAGCCGTCGAAATCCAAGAAGGGCACAACTGAAATAGTTGCTACGGCTACGATAGCGGCAATTAACAGTAGGTAGTATGACGGGGCCTCTTTGACTCGTTGCCAGACTGATTGTTGCGCTACAAAGATCTTACTTTTTGCATCTTTTTCCCGTTGTTGTTGGTATTCAGCGAGCAGGTTGCTGGCTTGCTCTAGCTGATCTTTATTTTTTAGCCATAGCGCTGCAATCGAAAGCCCCCAGCGTCCCGCATCTGTTTCATAGAAAGCCAGCTCGCTGTTGGTCAGTAACTCGCGAACGTCGGCTGCTTCCTCATCGCTAACGCCATTAAGTCTGAATATGAGTACTGCCATGGTTGGTATTTCCCGGACCTGAATGTTGTAACGTAAGCGCCAAACCAAGCCCATCTATTAAAATCGCCTAGGCCTCGTTAATCTTC
>CAYNZI010000064.1:0-9199 GCA_964401565.1 uncultured Spongiibacteraceae bacterium | reverse complement strand
TTTAGCGGGTTATCAAAATCCTATCAAAATATGATTATGCGTAATAACCTGTCGTTATATCTCGATCCAGTTCGAATGGCATCGTTCAAGACTAAACATGCGCACATCACACAAGAATTAAGAACACACAAGCATGTATTATCAGGAGAGCCCGTCAAAGCGTATATGAATTTCACACTTCAATCTTCCGCTGTAGGTGCTATATCCATTTACCCAAAAAAAGAGGACAATGATAGTTTAAGAATGATACAATATTGTGTAAGAAAAATACGAGAGCATTTGGCATTGTTGCATTGATCTCCCATTTTATTGATATTAGCGGTTGGAGCGCACCCGCGCCGATATACGCCTCTAGGTGATACTTGATGAGTGCAATCAATCTGGAAACATTCTTTTATTTTCACCCTCACGGGTGGCAAGGCGAATTGCCATGCTTGCTAAAAATGTGTGTTCCTTGTTGCAAACCGGAGAATTCCAAATGAAAAAACACAACCTAAAACATAGGTTCCAGATTACTCTCCTATGCGATGCTGGACATGTCACTCATGTCTGTGCCGCTCACACAGAAGAGGAGGCCGTGGACCGGATGATGCAATCATACAAAAAATCAAATCCCGGACTAGTAAATGTAAGGCCACTGGGAATTTTGCCAAAACCCCGCACCCCGCACCTCACATGCACGCTCAATAATTTAAGATCTACCTTCTCATCGGGACGCTGGTAGGCGTCCTGCCCCGACTCCTAAGCGGGGGGGGGGGGGATCAAGATGGTTTGCCTCATTTGGGCCTAACTGCCGGTATTCGCAGGGTAATCCCCCCTCCGTAAATTAGTGGGGGTCGGAAGTGGGATTTTCTCGATATACTATCTGAGGAGATTTTGAATGAAGAACAAACGATACAGCGGCGCGCAGGTCATGCATTGTCCGGCAGGCGATTGGAGCAATCGCTGAGAGAGGTGTGCCAGTTTCTGAATTTTGCTATGAACATGGGGTGCGTAACGCCAGCTTTTGCAAATGGCGGGCGAAGTTTGGCGGCATGGACGCGTCGGTGATTTCAGAACTGAAAGCGATGGCTGGCGAGAATAATTCGCGGAAAAGCATGGGGACTGTTGTTTATATTTTGGTGTTTCCTAGCTCTTTCATCACGAAGATCAGCAAACAATAAATAGCAACTTACACCAGTATTAAAATTTTGAGGGCTAACTTATTAAGCGCTTGTTATTCCATGCCATTCTCTGGAATGGAGGATTTGCAAACAGGCTTATTACCAGATTTAATTGCGCTGCTTGGAATGTGTAATTGAGGTTTGAAATGGTTGAAATAAAGTACATGTCATATGAGTATCGTGGTGAAAAAAATGAACTGCGTCAGCAAATATTATCTAACTCTGATGGCTTCTTAGATGATTGCGTATCATTGCGTGAACAGCCTGCAGATACACAACGACTTTCTGGTAATTTAAATCAACTCAAATCAAACAGCGTCCAGTATAGCATTAATGCCGAGGGTGGCCGATTAGTTCTATTTTCATTCAATGCGCGTGGGTGCCGAAGACTGAATAGCGGGTATTTCGTTGTTGAGGTGAATGGACAGACACTGACACCTGTTGAAGGATTGTTGGGGACCTGGGACGCGAGTGGGGTAGTGCACCCCCCTTATAACTGGAGCACCTATAGATTTGAGTTTGTAACAACGGGCTTCGATACTCTTACAATTGGATTCGTTGAGGTACCAAGCCATGCTGATATGAAAATATCAGAGTTGAAAGAATTCTATATCGATCACTTTCAAACAGTTGGGCTTGCTCGTGGAAGCCATATAACAACAAGCAATGGGGACGTTGCTGTTGAATACCTACAAGTTGGCGATCGGATCTTGACCGGAGACAACGGGTTTCAACCAGTCCGCTGGATCGGTAAGCGTCTGATTACTTACAAGGATGCAGGTTTTAAAACAACGTTCGCACCAATAAGACTAGGCGCGCACAGTCTGGGCACGGGTTTACCCAATCGAGATCTTTTGATTTCGCAACGGCACCGCATACTTATTCAGGTAGACGCATCCAAGCGAACAAAAGGATCCACCTCAGTCCTCGCCTCAGCGAAATTTCTAACCGAATTGCCCGATGTTTCAATTGATGCAGACTTAGAGGTTGTGGAATATTTTTATCTCTTATTTGATAAACACGAAATAATTTTTGCTGAAGGCCTCGCCCTCGAAAGTCTTTACTTTGGAAAGCAAGCTTTGCGGATGCTATCAAACAAACAAAAGCGGCAAATTTATAAACTTTTTCCTCAATATTCGCCAACTTTGCACGATAACGAAATATCGCTCATGAAACCCCTAAGGTTGTTTATGAATGGTAATTCAGCTCGAAACCAGATCAGGAAACATATGAGAGACGAAACACCTATTGCTAGTGTCGATTCGCTTACAATCGCAATGCTAATGTCAACGGCGGAAGGTGTTACCAGTATCTGACATCGGCGCCTATGGGTCCAAATATGGTCCTGTCGCAAATTGCGCTGTTTCAGTATACCCTTGCAGCGGCAGTGTTGCAGGGAGCGCGCGGCGGTGGCAAGTTCCCCTTTCCCATGATTTAGGTCATGCAACAGCCTCGTAATTGGCACGGCCAAGCCCGTTCATTTTGTTGAGAATGTTTACGCCGATCCTAACTTCTGTTTTTTGGTTCGGAAAGTTCCGAGCTTTCAGTTTGGGGCCAATGACCGTCTTCCTGCGGCCCATTTGTGCTTCCCCGCAGCTTCGTTGATTGTAGCCGCTTCGAACTTGCCAGGCCATGCGCTCTTTGTCTCGAATCTCCTCGATGTGTTTATCTCGGGGCGTTGGATCATGGGCAGCATCGAGGCTGAGAACTGCCGTGATCGGAGGCGGGATTACAATCTCTATCGCTTCACCAAAACGGTCCACAAGCAGATCGCTGGTGGGGTCGCCATCATAGGCGCCATCCGCCAGAAAGCGGCTAACGGGAGCGTCAATCTGATCGAGAAGCTCGGGCAAAGCAGTTGGGTCGCCCACGTCGTCTTTTGTCAAATCGGAGCAAACAATATCTCCAGTTGTCAGATCCAATCCAAGGTGCAGCTTGCGCCACGACTTACGTTTGGCCTTTGTGTTATGCTTCTTCTGCAGCCATTCGCCTTTGACCTGCCACTAAGAATTTCCTCCACATTGAACTAGAGTCTGGCCTACCAAAGGACAGACAATGAAACGATCAAGATTTTCAGACGAACAAGTAATCGGGATATTGCAGGAACATGAAGCTGGCGCGAAGTGTGCTGATCTGTGCCGCAAACCTGTCCAGAAAAGCAGGACCACTTCACTTTGCTGCGAGCTCAGGCGTTCCATAAAATGGAATGCCGCACTTTGTAAGTATGAACGTCAGCCTTTAGGTAAGTTACGTACCTTAACTGGATTTTAGTGGTTTGATGACACTGTAGTCGGGCCACTTTCAATCCGTAATTAGCAATGTAAATCGGCAGGAGCTGAATCGCAAATGATAAACCTTACTCTTCAAAGCTTGGGGGCCTCCGAAGCCCCGCGTAACATAACAACGAGCGATTCAGTCGCTCTGGAGTATCCATCGAACATCATACTGGACCTCGGTGCGTTGGATATTGTCTCCTATGGCCGACAAGGGAGCGATCTTGTGGTCGATCTAGCTGACGGAGAGTAGTTGGTTGTTCAGGGGTTTTTTGTCGAGAATGCGGAAGGGTTGGCCAGTCAGCTGTTTTTGATTGAGGATGGAGAGGTCTCGCTAGTTCACTTGGGTGAGCTGTCGGATGGATTTGTAACCAGCGGGTCAGATGTTGAAATTTTCGCAATTGGGCCCGAGGGGCTACCTATTGTGATCTCTACAAAATCGCACGAAGGCGGTGGTGATGCTTTCTCAGGTGGAGATTGGGTGACTGCACTGGCATTAGGGGCCGCGGCTATTTCGGTTGCTGTTATTGCCTCGAATTCGAGTTCAGCAGCTGAACTTGCACTGGCAAAGATTAAAGCTTTCGATGGAAGTAATGCAGAGCCAACAGTTGCTGATTATGACGCAGCGGGAGTTGTGGGAGTTACAGATCAAAATCTTACTGTAGTTAATGATTTAGTAAGTGCTCTAGCGGCCGATCAGACGACTATTGCGAGCCTGGATACCCTAATAGATACTTTGAGCGTATCAGACGGTGGCACCGCCACATTTACGGTAGATGGCTCAGAGCTCACCGTTGGGTATGACGATGATGGTGATGGTGTGGTCGACCGCAATGAGGTTTACACGCTGGATGCTTCGGGGCAAGTAACGGGTGCTGCCTATGATGATGACGCGGATGGTGTTGTCGATCGCACTAAATCGGTGACAACAACTACAGATGCGGACGGCAATACGGTTGTAACGACCGCGTTTGACGCCAATGCGGATGGTGTTGTCGATCGCACTAAATCGGTGACAACAACTACAGATGCGGACGGCAATACGGTTGTAACGACCGCGATTGACGTCAACGCGGATGGTGTCGTTAACCAGATCAAAACCGATACGCTGAATGATCGGGGGCAAACAATCAGTACTTCGGTTGATAAGGATGCGGATGGGGCAGCTGACCGGATTGACACCTATACGCTGAATGATCGGGGGCAAAGAACCAGTACTTCGGTTGATGCGGATGCGGATGGGACTGTTGACCAGATTCACACCTATACGCTGAATGATCTGGGGCAACACACCAGTACTTCGTATGATAAGGATGCGGATGGGACTGTTGACCGGATTGACACCTATACGCTGAATGATCTGGGGCAAAGAACCAGTACTTCGGTTGATGCGGATGCGGATGGGGCAGCTGACCGTCTGAGTTTTTCAAATGCCCTTGATGCCACATTCGATGTGTCTTCGGATTACGCGTCAAATGCAATCGGTCTTGAGACAGTCAATCTGGCGACAACTGGCGCATCTACACTAGTTATTAGTGATGCATCCTTGGCAATTCTAGCGGGAGGAAACGCAGCATATCAGCTAATTATCAATGGTGACGCGAATGACACCGTAGATATCGATGCCGGCATCACGGCAACGGGGAATACAGTGGCCGTTGGTGCAGAAAACTACATCGAATATTCCGGCACATCTGGAACATTCATCGTAGATCCGGATGTGAATGTGATTTAGGTAAATTAAATTAAGGTTTTCCCCAGGGTGACTTGGGGAAAACCACACTACCTGATCATCTCGGTGAGGTTAATTTTTCAAACAACATTACCTGAGTTTATTACAATGAAAAAACGTTCACTTGTTTTGTTTGTTTTTTTAGCAACAGCGGCTTGTGAGCAGAATAAGCAATCAAACAACATTTCGGAAAACGAGATAATAATTGCTGGGACTGCAAACCCGGGAAATACAACCGCGCCATTAGTTGAAAGGTTATCTGATCGCCGCACCATATTGTCAGCTGGGTCCCCATCGTTAAAGATTGCTAATTTGGCCGTAAACGTAGCTGCCGCAACGTCTACGGTTGGAGCTTCTCTTCGTGAGCAAGAGTACATTCGGAAAAGCCTAGCATGGCAGCGGAGACCATCGTTGGTGCCATCGGCCAGTGTAAATCCTGAAGGGGATTCTGTTGTTCGCCTGTCAGTGCAGCAAACCTTGTGGGATGGTGGTCATTATCGCGGTCTTCGGGATCAAGCCGACGCAAGCATTAATATAGCGAGAATAGAGAGTTGGCAGGAGTATAACCGCATTGTTTTTATCGCTCTCGAGCAGTATTTTTCAATACTTCGTAATAAAAGCCTCGTCAAAAGTTCTGCAGCCATTCTGGTTAAATTGCAGAATCTTAGAGCCGATATTTTGGTACGTTTAGCAGGCGGGGTCTCGGAGCGATCAGATCTTCTTCAGATTGACCTTAGAATCCAGGAAATAAAAACTTTAAACGCAAGTGATCGTAGCTCGCTTTACGCAGCAGAATCATTGTTGGAAAGTTTGATTGGCGTAAATGTCGGGGCATTTTCAAAAACTGACATGACTAGTGCTCTTGAAGTATTGGGCGCGATCCAAACAGACATAATCCCGCCATCGGTATTGTTGGCGCAAATATCATATGAAAAGTCGAGAGGTGAATCTGTTGAAGTTAAAAGCACTAGATTTCCACGCATCATTGTTGAGGGTTATACTCAGTACTCAAATGGTTCAACAAATAACGGAGTTGGATTGGCTTTGAACACAAATACGTTCGCGGGTTTCGCATACCGATCCAATATGGCAGCAGCTTTGGAGCGGGAAAAAGCTAAGAGGTTGGAAGTGATGCAAGCAAAGATTGAGCATGACCGCATGGTTAATCGCTTGGAAATTATATTTGCGGATCTAAGTACACGTGAGAATCTTCTCAGAGCTCAATTGAAGCAAACAAATGATGCGGTGGACATTTTTCCCGCCCAGTTTGAAGCAGGACAGCGACCGCTTATAGATGCCCTAACAGTTTACAATAGCGCTTTGGATGTGGAGAGGCAGCTAATAGATATCCAAGCAGAGCAGCTTTTAAACAGAATACAGCTCGGGGAAAGCTTAGGGGTACTGGCCGCATCAGGAGAAGGTGAACATAATGAATGATATTGTCGACGAAGTTGATGTTTTTGAGGCAACCCCTCTGATGGATGCCGTTACTATATATGCTGGGCTTTTGGGCTATGATATTAACAATACTGATCTTACTGCTGGGCTACCTATGGCTGGGGCCGATTTAACGCTTGATTTATTACCTAGAGCGGTAAATCGCTTAGGCTTAAGTGGACGAGTAAAGTATTTAAAAAAAATTGGCAAACAAGCCTTCCCTGTATGCGCACGATTACTTGATGGCTCCTACATTGTGATTCTGCGTATAGAGAATACTGAATATGTACTTGCCGATACCCAGATTGTTAATGGCGAGTCTCGTCTGTGCGGTGATAAATTTGAAGAGCTTTTCGGGGGCGTCATTGTAGTAATTTTACCCGCCCTTGAAGATATTCAAAGACGTCATGTAGGAATGATTTATAAAAGCAATTGGTTTTGGGGTCGTTTCTATGACCAAAAGAAATATATTTTGGATATTGTCATAGGTTCATTCGTAGCAAATGTTTTAGCGGTCATGGTCTCTTTATTCGCATTACAGGTTTATGATCGTGTCATACCTAATCAATCGGTAGAAACGTTGTGGGTACTTGCAATCGGAGTAGGAATTGCCATCGTTTTTGAGGGATTGTTACGTATAGCCAGATCCTACTTAATGGACGTCTCTGGAAAAGCTATCGAATTAGAACTCTCAGCATTCCTGTTTCAAAAGTTACTAGGAATGAAATTGTCAACGCGTCCTGCAAGCCCCGGATCGCTCGTATACATGGTACGAGAATTCGGAGCGGTTCGGGAGTTTTTTACGGCTACTTCTGTTGGGTCAGCAGGGGATATCCCTTTTGTAGGTATATTTTTGTTACTAATTTACGCTATTGCAGGCAACATAGTTTGGATTATAGTCGTTGCGGCCATATTAATTGTTGTTCCTAGTTTACTTATGCAACAAAAGATGTCCCGCTTATCAGTAGAAATGCTAGGTGGAACATCCGCCGCAGGCAAACTTCTCACAGAAGTATGCTATGGGCACGAAACAGTAAAATCTATACGTGGAGAGGGATTCTTCCAACAAAAATGGGAAGAAATCATTACATTAACAGCTTCTAAGACAACATCGCAACGTGCTATTGCCTCTGGGCTAACTTACTGGTCAGCTGGAATCCAGCAAGTATCATATGTTACCGCAGTTATTGCCGGAGTTTATATGGTTTTTAACGGTGAATTTACAATCGGAACAATCATTGCTGTAAGCATTCTCTCCACTCGAACACTGGCACCAATTACGCAGTTATCGGGTGCTATGGCCCGCTGGCAACAAGTTCGAGCATCTCTGAAAGGTTTGGATCAAATAGCGAATTCCGAACAGGAGCGAAACGGCGAGCGACAATATGCTAAGCGAGTTGTTCTTTATGGAAATATTATCGCCAAAGGGGTTGAATTTAGGTACCATCCAGAAGCTTCACCCGAACTTTCAATCAAATCTTTTCAAGTTAAGAAGGGGGAAACAATAATTCTGCTGGGGGCGAATGGCTCCGGAAAATCAACTTTTTTGAAAGTGCTATCAGGCCTCTATTCGTACCATACAGGAAGTTTGACCATAGATGGCTTGGAACAACGGCAAATTGATCCAGAAGATCTAAGAAAAAATATTGGCTATCTTCCTCAAGAAGTTAAGCTGTTCAGTGGGACATTGCGTGAGAATTTAACTATGGGACGAATGCATTGGTCTGAAAAGAATATTTTTGACGCTTTGGAGTTTTCAGGTCTTGGCTCGTTCATTCGTAGCCATCCGAAAGGCCTTGATTTAGAGATAACAGACGGAGGTGATGGTATATCCGTCGGCCAGAGACAAAGTGTTGGTATTGCACGTATTCATCTTCAAAATCCAAATATTGTGCTTTTAGATGAGCCGACTTCAAGCTTGGACCAAAGTCTTGAAAACAACCTTATTCTTAAATTTGAAGAGTGGTTGCATGGTCGAACTTGTATTATCGCAACCCACCGATTGCCCATTCTATCATTAGCTACGAGGGTTTTTGTCTTACAAAAAGGGGCAATTGTACTTGATGGTCCACGCGATAGTATAGTTAAAAAACTGACGGCAGCGAATAAGAAAGTGGCGCAATAGTATGGCTAGTCAAGACACAGCGCCTATGCACATTTACAAGTCTAGAGCAATAGTTTGGACCATTGCTATTGGTGCGATTGTGCTTTCGTTCTGGGCTGCGAATGCTCCTCTAGATGAGGTCGTGAGGGGGCCAGGGAAAGTTGTCCCGTCAAGCAAAGGGCAAATAATTCAGAATCTTGAAGGGGGTATTTTGTCTGAAATGGAGGTCCGTGAAGGTGATGAGGTATTTAAAGGGCAGGTTATAGGCAGATTAAGTGATACCCAATTTATGGGAGCATTTAAGGAGCTTGAAGAAAATAAAATTTCACTAGAGATGAGACTCCTGCGATTAAGTGCTGAACTAAGAAAGGATATCGTTTTGGATTTACCAAGTTTCTTGGTAGATTCCTCTACTGCAACAGCAAATTCAGAAATGCAGCTGTTTGAGGCGAGGCGAGAAGATTATATTACGGCAAGTATATCAGCGACA
>CAYNZI010000063.1:0-9211 GCA_964401565.1 uncultured Spongiibacteraceae bacterium | reverse complement strand
AGAAATCGACATCGAAATCCGGCATCGACACCCGCTCGGGATTTAGAAATCTTTCGAAGAGCAGATCGTATTTTAGCGGATCGATATCTGTAATTTTCTGGGCATAGGCCACCAGAGAACCTGCACCAGAACCTCGCCCTGGCCCAACTGGAATATCATGATCTTTAGCCCATTGGATAAAATCCATCACAATCAGGAAGTAACCAGGAAAACCCATCTCAAGAATAATATCGAGTTCAAAATCTAACCGATCCCTATACGCCGATACATGGGCAGCAGCTTTGTCACCAAAAATAAAGGCTAATCGATCGTTGAGACCTTCGATAGATATCTTCCGAAAGAAAATACCCGTTCTCAATTCCTTCGCGTAGTCTTCGGTATCTTCCTTGCCTGCCCACTTGGCAACCAGAGATTTTTTGGTCTGGGCTTTCAACCCGTCATAATCTTCATGCTGAAAGAAAGCATCTTTTTCGTAGTCGTCCGGAATCGGATACTCCGGTAGGTAAATTTCTCCCAGCTCTATTTCTGCGCTGCAGCGTTTGGCGATTTCAACCGTATTAATTAATGCCTCTGGAATATCACTGAATAACTCAGCCATTTCTTCAGGCGTTCGCAGGTATTGCTGTTCACTGTAGTTGCGCGATCGGCGAGGATCATCCAGAGCCCTACCCTCGTGGATACACACTCTTGTTTCGTGGGCTTCGTAGTCGCCAGTCTTTAAAAAACACACTTCATTGGTCGCAACAACGGGGCAATCCAGAGCCGTTGCCAATGTTACCGCTTTGTGCAAGTAATCTTCTTCGTGATCGCGCCCTGTCCGTTGCAGTTCCATATAGAATCTGCCGGGGAATAAACTCATGTAGCTGGCCAGCCGATCTCTCGCCAGATCAAGTTTGTTGGACACCAGCAGCAGCCCTACTTCGCCCTGTCGACCGCCACCTAGGGCAATAACTCCCTCTGTATGTTCGCTCAGCCAAGATTGCTTGATATAGGGCCTGCCGAGATATTGCCCCTCTTGATAGGCTCTTGATATCAGCTCGGTAAGATTGCGGTAACCTTTGTTGTTCTGCGCCAGCAACGTTAAATGGCTAATTGCCGTCTCATCAGTGTCTTCAACGACGTGAAAGTCGCATCCTAAAATCGGCTTGATACCAGCGGCCATGGCTGCTTTATAAAATTTTATCAGCGCATAAAAATTACAATGGTCTGTCAGCGCCACAGCCGGCATACCGGCTTCTGCGACCTTCTTAACCAATGGTTTAATTCGGACCAAACCATCCACTAGCGAGTATTCACTGTGAAGTCGTAGATGGACGAAGCTATGTGACATATGAGGGGCTACTGTGTTGGAGGCTAAATTTGATGGATTTATGGACAACATTCTGATTATTTAACTACCCCCAAGTATCCATATAAAAGCGGGACTGTCTACATCATTATGACTTGATATCGCGCTATATGAGAGCACAAGTAAGAACCTTTTAAGGAAGGTTCATTTGCTCAATTTTTCGCTTTACCGGGCCGAAGGAACAGCGATGTATTGGCGTCACGCCCAACATATCCAGCGCAGCCATATGCACTTTGGTCGGGTACCCTTTATGACCCGCGAAGCCATAGCCCGGATATTGACCATCGAATGCAACCATTTCACGGTCCCTAACCACTTTAGCGAGAATCGAAGCCGCCGCAATCGCTTGAACCCGACTGTCTCCCTTAACGACAGCCTCCGCTGAATAAGTCCATCGGGGCAACTTGTTGCCGTCAACCAGTACATGTTCTGGCTGTAACACCAACCCCTCGACCGCACGTTTCATTGCCAGCAAACTCGCTTGAAGAATGTTGATTTCGTCTATTTCCTGCACACTCGCACGAGCTACAAACCAGCTCAGGGACTTTTCCTGAATCTCAGGAAATAACGCTTCCCGTTTCTTTTCTGTCAGCTTTTTCGAATCATCCAAGCCGCTAATTGGATTGTCCGGATCGAGGATAACCGCAGCGGCCACCACATCACCCGCCAATGGCCCTCGTCCCACCTCGTCAACGCCAGCCAGCAAAATGCCCGAGTATTGTGATATAAACGCATCCATCATCTTATTCCTGGCGACTCACTTACTTTGCTATCTATCATTTTCAATAGTACTTCTGCAGCCCTGTCACTGGCATTCAAACGTAACTGCTGGTGAATATCGGTAAAACGCTGCACCAATAACTCGTGTTTTTCAGCATCGTGCAGACGCTCTAATATGAGCGGACCTAACATCTCTGGTCTCACGTCATCTTGCAAGACTTCCGGGACCAATTTTTCACCCGCCAATAAATTTGGTAGAGAAAAATAGGGCGACTTTACCAACCGCGACACGATAGAAAAGGTTAACCCGGCGAGGCGATACGCAACGACCATTGGCTTTTTCATCAGCAGAGCTTCCAATGTTGTGGTTCCAGATGCCATTAGCACCACATCTGCCGCCGCCATAACGGACTGAGACTGACCATCAACAAGCGTAATAGGAAGCCCTTTGCCATATTCCTGTAACAGGGCCTGCAATTGGATTTTTCGGTCTTCATTGGCAGCCGGTAAAACAAATTTCAATTCTTTGCGCTGGTGCAGACACCAGCGTGCCGTTTCAATAAAAGGAACGGCCAGCTGCCTAACTTCTCCACCGCGGCTTCCCGGCAACAGCGCTACGATGGTATCTGTTTCTGCCAACGAAAACTTTTCCCGCGCTTCTGCTTTTTGCTGCTCGAGCTCATCGGGAGAGAGAGAAAACTGGTCAGCCAATGGATGCCCAACAAAAGTAACTGGCACGTTATGCTGATGATAAAACTCCGCCTCGAAAGGCAGCAAAGTAAGCATTCTGTCGACCGCTTTGGCAATTTTTTTTACCCGGCCCTGTCGCCAAGCCCAAACCGATGGACTGACATAGTGAGCTGTTAGTACGCCGGCCTTGCGTAAGGTCAATTCGATATTCAGTGTGAAGTCAGGCGAATCTATGCCCAAGAAAAGATCGGGAGGATTGTCAGTAAAATAATGTTTGAGGCTGGATCGCATCCGCAGCAACTCTGGCAGTCGCTTGAAAGGTTCCACGAAACCCATTACCGATAATCGTTCCATCGGCCAATGGCTGTTAAAACCCTGAGCTATCATCAAGGGGCCACCGACCCCTTCGAAACTAACGTCACTATGGCGCTCTTTGATCGCCCGCATTAGGCCCGCACCAAGAATATCTCCAGAGGCCTCACCAGCCACAATACCGATACGCAAAGTTGCCATTGAGTCTCTCGTTTATTCAGTCGCTATTGATAAAAATTGTTAAAGAATGGTAGGACAGAATGGTTAACGGATAATACCGCGAGTCGATGTTTCCAAAGACTCTATTAACAGTGCTATCTCCGGATGGTCGTTTACCAATACGCGAAGTTTCCCCAGCGCTTCTTCAGCGGTTAAACCCTGACGGTATATGATTTTGTAAGCCCTGCGTATTGCAGTGATGCCATCACTGCTGAACCCTCTACGTCGCAATCCCTCGACATTGATCGTTTTGGCTTCAGCTGGCTGGCCATTGACCGTAACATAGGCGGGTACATCCTTGGTAATATGACTGCCAAATCCAGTAAAACTATGAGCACCTATCCGGCAAAATTGATGAACCAGGGTATAACCCGCAAGAATGGCCCAATCACCAACATGCACATGACCCGCAAGCGACGCATTGTTCACAAATATGGTGTTATTGCCGATCACTGAGTCGTGGCCGACGTGAGCATAAGCCATGAACAGATTGTCATTCCCGATCGTTGTTTCTGATACATCCTGCACCGTGCCACGATGAATAGTGACGCCCTCACGCACGATATTATTATCGCTCATCACCAATCGAGTTGGTTCACCGCTATATTTCATGTCAGTGGTGTCTTCACCCACTGATGAAAACTGATAGATTTTATTGTTTTTGCCAATGACAGTCGGACCTTTTAATACGACGTGGGATGCGATGACACACCCTGAACCAATTTCAACGTCGGGACCAATAGTCGTCCACGGGCCTATTTCAACGTCATCGGCGACTCGGGCTTTAGGATCTACAATGGCTAGAGGATGAATCAACTCTTCAATTTCCTATAAAAATTCGGATAATGTCAGCAATAATGGCTGCATGTGTTAAAACGGTCTATCTGCGCAGATAATATCAGCTAACGCTGCCAATTCATCGCCAACATGCGCAGTGCATTTAAATTTCCATATTCCACGGCGGTCAGACACATAAGCGACTCTCAGTTGCAGCTGATCTCCCGGAACGACCTGACGCTTGAAACGGACATTATCGGCGCCAACAAACAAATAGAGCGATCCGTCTGCGGGTGTTTTGTCCAGAGTTTTAAAACCGAGAATACCGGCGGCCTGCGCCATAGCCTCAACAATAAGCACCCCCGGCATAACGGCAATCTGTGGAAAGTGTCCCTGAAAAAAAGGCTCGTTAATCGAGACATTTTTTATCGCAACAATCGATTCACCTTTATTCAGCTCTACAACCCGATCAACCAACAAAAATGGAAATCGATGTGGCAGGTACTCCTTTATTCCCATCATCGAACTTCACCTTGTTATTGCCTATCGCCCAGAGCGAGACTAGTCTATTTCAATTTCTTTTCTACGTCCGAGAGACGTTTGGCAATACTGTCTAATTGCGTAAATCGTACCGCATTCCGACGCCAGCTTTTAGTGTCTTGCATAGGCGTGCCAGATGAATACGCACCTGACTTCTCGATAGATTTAGTAATAAGCGACATCACAGTAATGTGTACATTATCTGCAATCGTTAAATGCCCAATAATCCCAACCGCACCGGCTATCGTACAATTTTTCCCTATCTTGGTACTGCCTGCAATCGCAGAGCATCCAGCAATTCCCGTATTGTCTCCAATTTCGACATTGTGAGCTATCTGCACCTGATTATCCAGAATGACTCTATCACCAATAACGGTGTTATCCAGAGCTCCTCTATCTATCGTACAGCCAGCACCAATTTCGACATTGTCACCTATTTTGACGCCACCCAACTGCGCTATCTTTACCCAGCCACCTGATTCGCGGTCTGGAGATGGGGCAAAACCAAAACCATCACTGCCAATAACTACGCCGCTGTGAATAACAACACTTCGACCTATTTCGACGCCATGATACACACTCACATTGGCATGTAGTAAACCACTGTCACCAATAATGGCGTTATTGCCGATCACGCAACCGGGGCCAATAACCGCGGCAGCACCGACAACAACATTTTCGCCGACGACGACATTAGCCGCTATCGTTGCGGTTGGTGCGATCGTGGCCGATGAATGTATCACCGCCGAGGGGTGAATACCCGCTTTACCGCTACCTGTCTCTTCGAATAACTGAGAGGCTTTGGCGTAGGTTAAATAAGGCTGCTCAGAAACGAGGCAATGCGCCGGACAGGCGTCTACCATGTCGGGCGCAACAATGACCGCTTCGGCCAAAGTAGACGTCAGCGCTTTTTGATATTTGGGATTCGCTAAAAAACTGAGCTGCCCGGATCCGGCATTGGCCAATGTTGCCAATCCAGTGATCACCGTTTTAGCATCACCAACATAAGTAACGTTCAGTAATTCTGCCAGCTCTGCTAAAGAATAATGACGTCCGGACATTATCTAACACCGATTCAATATGGTTATTTCATTTGGTTAAGTTTGTCAGTGATTTTAGCCGTTACACTGAAGCTACTATCAACATGCATTGCTGCTTGTTGATTGAGCAATAAGCCAATGCCTTCAGATTCGATTAGCTCGCTAACAGCCTTTTGCAATTTAGGTGACATTTCCTGAGCTACTGATTGAAGTAACTGCTCTTGTGCGGCTTGCAACTTACGCTGTACATGTTCTATGTCAGATCGTTTTTCCTGGATTTTCTTGGCTTCAGTCTGTTTCTGTTCAGCACTCATTACCGCGGCATCTTTTTGTAACTGTGCAACTGTATCCTGATAGCTTTTACTCAACTCTTCCAATTCTGTTCTATTGGCAGCAAAACTTGTCTCTTCCCGCAGCGCTTTCAATCGTGACTGGGCAAGTTCGGTATTGATTATCGCCTGCTGGGCATTAAGTACTGCTATTTTCCCTTCAGCGTTAACCGCAAAAGATGCACACAAAACAACAGCTACCAAGGAAATCTTTACTAATTTTATCACAATAACACTCCAAATTTTTTCAATCGCTAAGAATAGCATTTTTATTAAAAACATCAGTACCTGCCAAGCCGTGAACGATCATGCTTCACGAAAGGCAATCACTAAAAACTTTTACCCAATGAGAACTGAAACGCTTCGGTCTCGTCAAACTCACCATCATTGATAGGTTTAGCATAACTAAAGGTTAAAGGTCCAAACCCGGTAATCCATGTAAAACCAGCACCGAATGAGGTACGCAATTCATTCAGATCGGCTCTGAAACAATTTGCCTGGTTTGATCCGCAATGCGTACTGAAAACGTTACCAACATCAATAAAAAATGCGGCGCGCACAGAGCGCTGGTCTTTGACAAACGGCAACGGAAATAACAATTCGGCACTACCTTCCACTAGCACGTTTCCACCAAAGGGATCCGGATCATTTTCATAGATACTAGATACCAGTTTCAAATCACCGTTGCTATCATTTAATGCTATATACGAAGTCTTAACATCGGGAACCAGATCACCAACTGTCAAACCTGAATCGTCACAGACACCACCCGTCGCGGTTTCGCAACGAGGGTCTCCAACTTCCAGCGCAATAGTTGCCGTGCTTGTCTCATAGATTTCTGAAGATGTTCCGCGCGGTCCCAACGTGTTACTTTTAAATCCTCGCACCGAACCGAACCCCCCCGAGTAAAAGTGATTGAAGAACGGTAAGTCATCGCCTCCATATCCGTCACCGTAACCCAATTGACCACGAAAACGTAAAGTCCAATTAGGCACTATAGGAACAAAAATCTGGCCGTTATAGACCAGTTTATAAAATTGTATATCACTGCCTGGAATTGACACTTCAAGAGACAAACTTTGCGACGCTCCTCGTGTCGCCAACCGGCCTCGGTTCAAGGTCGACTGATTCCAACTGAGCGTCATCGTATAGTTGTCAAATGTTTCACCGTATTTATCAAGGAAGCCAGGTTCGTCAGGAAGATTTAGAACCGTGGGGTCAATAATTGAACCATCAGCGGCGTATATGGGGAAAAGTTCGTTAGCGTCCCCAACCAAATTTGGTTCAAAGTAGGTCGTGTACCAATCGTAACCGTTTACGTTGACGACATCAAAAAGTCGGGGGCTGGCAGTGATTTCCTGTACCGCGCCAAAACCGCTTTTCACCTCAGTATTAGCATAGCCGAAACTAAAGCCCAGACGCTCTGTTTCCTTGATGGGGTAGCCAAAATTGATATTAGCACCCAGCGTATTGGTGGTATAACGGGAAACGTTTATTTTATCCAAATCTGCTTCCCGGTAGTAAACAGAGAAACCCCGGCTTACACCGTCTTTGGTGAAATAGGGGTCAACGTAACTGAAACTAATATTGGTTAAATAATCGCTTTTATTTAACCCAATACCCACCTGTTTTCCCGTTCCAAGAAAATTATTTTGCTGCAGATTAGCACCCAGTAATATTCCACTATCCTGAGAAAACCCAACACTGGCACCAATACTACCTGAAGACTGCTCTTCAACTGTATATTCCAGATTAATTAGGTCATCACTCCCTGGGACCTCGATAGTTTCTACCGAGGCTTCTTTAAAGTAACCCAGCCGCTCAAGCCTGACTCGCGACTGCTCGATTGAACCCGATGCCGCAGGCGCGCCTTCCATTTGCCGCATTTCACGCCGCAACACTTCATCAGCGGTGCGCGTATTTCCCTGAAAATTTATACGGCTAACGTAGGTACGCTTTCCGGGATCGATGAAAAACTTGATGCCAACCGTATTATCGTCGTCGTTTATATCTGGAATCCCTTCTACTTTCGCAAAGTTGTAACCCTCGTTACCCAATCGCTTAGTCAGCCACTCTTCTGTACTGGTTACAATCGCCTGGGAAAAGGTCTGACCGGTTCTGACAAAAATAAATGGCCTTAGCTGTGCCTCTGAAAGCACAATATCACCTGACAGGTCGACATCTCCAACGGTGTATTTTTCGCCTTCAGAAACATTAACGGTGATATAAACCGCTTCCCTGTCTGGTGATACGGCTACCTGGGATGAGTCAATGTTGAATTGAATGTAACCACTATCAAGATAGTAAGAACTTAGTGTATCCAGGTCACCGGTCAGTTTTTCTTTTGCGTATTTGTTATCACTGGTCATCCAAGACAACCAGCCTGTTTTTTTCAACTCAAACAGCCCGATCAAATCTTCGTCATTATAGACCGTATTCCCAACAATATTGATATGATGAATCGCAGCCGTTGTTCCTTCATCAATGTTAATACTTACCGCCACCCTGTTCCGAGGCAATGGTTCTATGTCCGTTTCAATACCCGCGTCATATCGGCCTTGCGATACATATTGGCGGGTTAGCTCCATCTTCATGCCTTCAAGAGTAGAACGTTTGAATACTTTACCCTCCGACAACCCCGCCCCTTCCAAACCTTCCAACAAAGCCTCGGTTTCGATAGCCTTGTTACCTTCAATAGTGATTTCACTGATCGAAGGACGCTCTTCTACGGTGACAACAAGTACATTGCCATCCTTAGCGATGTAAATATTGTCAAAGTTGCCGGTACGAAAAAGCGTCCGAATACCATTGCGAATGGCCGGCCCATCAATATTGTCACCAACATTGATGGGGAGTGCGGCAAAAATACTACCGGCAGAAATTCGTTGCAAACCTTCTACACGAATATCGGATACTACGAAAGGCTCGCTAGCACTCGCCTTTACGGCAGACAGTGCAACAAGTAAAAAAAGCAGGAAATAACGTTTCATCAAGTTTTTTTTACCAAAGTAATCTATAGCCCTAAGGTACGAGCCGCTTAAATTTAAGTTCAACCTTGTAATCAGGTCACCGTCGTACTGTTACATAACGTGTTGCAGCGTTTACTGCGTGTCGTTATTAACCACCGGATTTCGGTGGAGCGCTATTGTAAACGCAATCGCTCACAATTGAGAACATCACACACGAGAGATATCATTATATAGCGCCAATATCATGACCCCGACAATAATAAATAA
>CAYNZI010000062.1:0-9240 GCA_964401565.1 uncultured Spongiibacteraceae bacterium | reverse complement strand
GTCAATTGACTAAAGTCGAAGTCTGTCCACACATCACCATTACTGAGAATAAAGGGCGCATCCCCTAGCAAAGGCAATGCGTTAGCAATCCCTGCACCGGTATTCATCGGCTCCTTTTCAGCAGAGTATTGAATACTAGCGCCGTAAGCAGAGCCATCTTGCAATGCCTCTTCAATCATTTTACCGAGGTAGGCGTGATTAATGACAATGTCTTTCACCCCGGCAGCAACCAGTGCTTCAATGTGGTACACAATCAACGGTTTACCGGCGCAAAGTAACAACGGCTTGGGCACAGTATCAGTCAACGGTCGCATTCTCTTGCCCAACCCCGCGGCCAAAATCATCGCCTTCATATCAACAGCCCTTACCCATTAATTGCAATATCTCTCTCAGCGCTGACATCTCAGGTCTACGCTTGGCCACAATATCGATGTATTTGAAAAAACGTTCCACATCATCGAAATAGCGCCGCTTGCCGTCACGGTGGCAAATGCGCGAGAAAATCCCAATGACTTTGAGATGTCGTTGAGTGACCATAAAATCGCAATCGCGAACGAACTGCTCAAAAACATCAGGCACCGGCAAGCCCGCCTCCACCGCTTTCTGCCAATAGCGTCGAAGCCACTCTTCTATTTTATCTTGTGGCCAGCTAATAAACGCATCACTAAATAAACTGGCAATGTCGTAGCTGATTGGGCCATAAACAGCATCCTGGAAGTCCAATACACCAACACCTCGGTCATCGACTCTGTTAATCATCAAATTCCGCGGCATGTAATCTCGATGAACAAACACATTGTTCTGCGATAAAATCTGTTCAATGAGTTGGTTAAATAGTTGCTCGAGGCACGCCCCCATTCGGTCATCAATAACAATACCCAAATGACGCTGTAAGTACCATTCTGGAAACAGATTCAACTCTCTACGCAACAGCACCTCGTCATATGCAGGCAATTGTTCAGCATCGCTACTGGATTGAAATTTAATCAAAGCATCAATAGCATCAGCAAACAGCTCATCTGCCTGCGCCAGGTTAAAACCCTCGCGATTCATTACATCAAGGTAAGTATCGTTGCCCAGGTCGCTAAGCAATAAAAATCCACGCTCGACATCTTCTGCAATAATTTCCGGGACCAACACACCTGCACCCGCTAACAACCCAGCGATTTTGACGAAAGGCCGACAATCTTCATGCTCGGGTGGAGCATCCATCGCGATCAGCGAACGTCCATCCAGTTGGTAGCGGAAGTAACGTCTAAAACCGGCATCGCTGCCGGCAGACATTCCCGTAGGGCAACCACCCAGTTGCTCCGCGAGCCACTGTTCTAACTGTTGCTGACGAAGATCCACGGCAACATTTGCTAATTCCAACGACAATGATAATTCTCCTAATGTTAGCGGCCCGGTGCGGGCTTTCCTGCCCGGAATGCTTTATTATCCACGTTCTTAAAAACAGGGGAAAGCTCAGTAAGTAATATAGTAGCTTAAGCTGGGAATTAATGGGACCAAGCCCGACTATCATGGCCGAAACCAAGTATCACACTAAACAATTTGCTCGACGGATTTTGAGTGTCGCCATTGCCGCTTCACCAGTAGCCGCAATGGCAGCTGGCTCTGTGTATCCGCACCAGCAGTGGGTCTGTACAACGACCGACACAGGCCAGTGGTCCTGCCAACAAGAGAGCGCCACCAGTGCTCAGCCTCAATTGCCTTTACCTCTCGGAAGACAGGGTAAACCTGACCGCCAAACCACGGCCACTCGCAATGGCAATGGCAAAGGTATCCCCGCTAAACCGCAGAATCCATGGGACTGGGTTAGCAAAACACAAATGGCCGATCCCTCACGCTGTAAAACCGGCTGCGCCGGTGCTTACCTCGCCCCAAAAGCCGATTGGCCCGACGCCGATAAGAACCCTGACAGCGCCGCCTTGCGGGGCAGCGCCAACAGCTCCGATATCGAAGGAAACGTCGTTTCACTAACCGGCAAGGTCGCCATCAGTCAGGGCAACCGGCAATTGCTGGCCGATAAAGCTCGCTTCGATCGCGACAACAACGAACTGTTAATCGAGGGGAATGTAGAAGTCCGTGAACCCAACCTGTTGATACGTGCAGATAGTGGCCAGGTTGACATCAATACCAATTTAGGGGTTTTTACCAACGCCCGTTTTCTGCAACACGACAGTGGCAGCCGGGGCAAAGCATCAAAAATGCGCCGCGATGATGAAGCCACCATCGATCTTGAAAACGGCAGTTATACCCAGTGCACTCCAGATGACGAAACCTGGAGTTTCGAAGCAGATAACATTCACATTGATAATAAAGAAGGCTGGGGGTCGGCGAAAGGGGCCCGCCTGCATGTGCTAAAAGTGCCGGTATTATACGTCCCCTACATCAGTTTCCCTCTCGACGATCGACGCAAGACGGGGTTTCTCTTCCCCACTTTTTCCAGCAGTAACCAAAATGGCTTCGAACTAACCACACCCTATTATCTGAACCTGGCGCCTAATTACGACGCCACTATTGCACCTCGCTATATTGAAAACCGGGGAATGATGCTGGAAGCAGAACTACGACAGAAGAGCCGTTTTGGCGAATGGACAATCGGTGGCGCTCAGCTAAAGGATGATCTGTTCACAGAAACACCATCACCTGATGATGAGGACGATACTCCATCCCAAGAAAATCGCTGGTTTGGAAACATACAACAGACCGGCAACGTTTTTGGTTTGTCGACACGTATTGACTACAGCAAAGTCAGTGATGATGATTTTTTTAGCGACTTATCCCCCAACAGCCTGGAGCTCAAACGAAGTGCACATTTAAACCAGCAAGCCACACTGGGTTATCGCGATGACAACTGGCAGGTAGCACTCACAGCTCAAGATCACCAAACGATTGACGAGCTGCTCAACTCGCAGTATCAACTAATGCCACGGCTCAGTATTGAACGCAATAATACCGGTGTGAATTTTGAAACAGAATGGCTGCTAAATGCAGAGTTCACCAGTTTCCAGCATGACCAGTCAATTGATGACGGCGGCTCGTTTGTCACAGGCGACCGAAACTTTGCTGAAGCGGGGCTCAGTTATCCGATGCGCTGGGCTGCAGGCTTTATTATTCCCTCCGCGAAAATACGCACCGTCAATTACGACCTAGATGAATTGAATGCAGGGGCCGACAGCAACCCTTCAGCGTCCACGCCATTAGCCACATTAGACATGGGATTGATTTTTGAACGGCAAGGTAATTTTTCCGGCAGCAGTTTTACCCAAACGCTTGAGCCACGGCTATTCTATTTTTATAGTGAATATGACGAACAAGCGGGCAACCCCGATTTCGACACAAGGGAGCTCAACTTCAGTTACAGTCAATTGTTTCGCGATACGAGATTCTCCGGCCACGATAGACTGGACGATGCCAACCAAACATCCGTGGGTATTACCAGCCGTTTCATCGACAATGACAATGGCCGGGAAGTCATCACTCTCAGTATCGGACAAATTTTCTACTTGGAAGACAGGCGCGTACAATTAGGGTCAGCGACACTCGAGGACACCGCATCAAATTCCAACATTGCCACAGAAATCCAAATTCAGCCCTCCGACAATGTATGGCTTACTAATAGCTTGTTGTGGGATTCCCGTACCGATGAAATCGACGAAGGCGGGTTCAGCATCCACTATCAAAGTGATAGCAGCAGCCTTTACAATGTGGGCTATCGTTTTCGTCGGGACGGCGTTAGCGCTCTCGGCAGTACTCAGCGAGATTTATCACAAGCTGACGCCTCAATGGTGTTGCCGATCACCGACCGCTGGAGCATATTTGGCCGCTATCGTTACGATGTAGAAGAACAGCACACTCTGGACGAAATGATTGGTGTCCAATACGATGACTGCTGCTGGATGGTAAGATTGCTCTATCAACAAAGTGTCGATGACCAATATGCCGATGAACTCAATGATCGGATTATAGTCGAACGAGACTACGCCTTTGTATTAGAGTTCCAACTAAAAGGGTTAGGTAGTCTCGGCAATAAAGCCGAGAGCTTACTGAGAGAAAATATTTTAGGATATGAAGATTTTGAGTAAAACTATGTTATCAACACCTATCAAAAACAGTCGTCTCATTCGGCCTCTGGCAACACTATTGGCCTCTGCACTATTCTGCCTGCCCATTGCCGCCGCACCGGTGAACAGCCAAGCTCAAACGCTCGATCAAGTCATCGCTATCGTCGATGATGATGTGGTGCTTGCCAGTGAACTGGAGGAACGGGTCCAGCAAGTTATTGTCAATATTGAGAAACAGGGCAAAGAAGCCCCTCCCATGACTGAAATTCGGCAGTCACTATTGGATCAATTGATTCTTGAAAATATCCAGATGCAATTAGCCGTCAGAGCTGGCGTACGCATTAGCGATGCCCAACTCAATGATTCGATACTGCGCATAGCGCAACAAAACCAAATGAGCCTGGACCAATTCAGACAAGCTCTGGATGCAGACGGTTTGTCATACGCGAGCACCCGAGAGCAAATTCGCAAGGAAATGATGCTGCAGCGTGTTCAGCAAGGCAACGTCAATCAACGCGTGCAAATCACTGATCAAGAAATCCGCAACTTCCTCGATTCTGATGAGGGCACAGCACTCACCGCACCTGATTTTCGGATGTTACATACGCTGATCCCTCTACCAAGTAGCGCGAGCAGCGCCGATATCGCATCGGCAAAAGCACTGGCAGAAAAACTCTACCAACGTATCCAGCAAGGCGAATCATACGAGACAGTACTAGAAAGCACGCAATTCGAAGTCAGTGATTTCGGGTGGCGCAAAGCCGTCGACCTCCCCAGCTTAATATCGGACCTACCCTCAACAATGGATAAAGGCGAAACAGCCGAGCCCGTACAAAGCCCCAGCGGATTCCACTTGGTAAAACTCGCCGACTCCCGTGGTGAAGGTGAACTTATCCCTCAGGCCAAAGTAAGGCACATTCTGTTAAAATCTTCTGCAATTCGCGATGACACTGCTACTGAAGCGCTGGCTAAATCCTTGCGACAGCAAATCGTCGACGGTGCAGATTTCGGTGTGCTAGCCCGGGAACACTCCGAAGATATCGGCTCGGCACTTGAAGGTGGCGACCTTGGCTGGAGCAGCCCCGGACAATTGGTCGGCGAGTTTCAAACAATGATGGATCAATCAGAGATTAACGAAGTCAGCGAACCATTTACCAGCCAGTTCGGCTGGCACATTTTACAAGTGTTGGAACGTCGCGATAAAGATGTGACCGATGATATACGGCGCAATATTGCTCGTAATTATCTTCACAAACGAAAGTTTGGCGATGAACTGGAAACCTGGCTACAAAAAATTCGCGACGAAGCTTACGTCGATTTCAAATAGCGCCAGGCGCCAAGTGCCTGACAGTATACTTATGAAACCATTGCGAATAGCGATCACACCGGGCGAGCCCGCTGGAATTGGACCAGATTTAGTTATACAGTTGGCTCAAGTTCAGCACAGCGATCAAATTGTTGTTATTGCCGACCCCAACTTACTAAAGCAACGGGCAAAACGCCTACAGCTGCCGCTTTCTCTCCGCCTATTCGATCCCGGCCAAGCCGCGCTGCCAACAGCAAAGTCAGAACTAACCGTTTTGCCTGTGTCGCTCGGTGATCACTGCGAAGCAGGCATACTCAACCCTAACAACGCTAACTATGTTTTATCAACGCTCGACCACGCCATTAGCGGCTGCCTCGATAATACTTTTGCCGCCATGGTGACCGCGCCGGTACATAAATCGATCATCAATGACGCCGGCACGCCTTTTAGCGGACATACAGAATATCTCGCCGAGAAAACAGGGACGGAACAGGTTGTTATGATGCTGGCCACTGAAGGTCTTCGCGTTGCCTTGGTAACAACACACCTTCCCTTAAAAGATGTTCCGGCCGAGATTACCTGTGAACGCATCGAGACCATAACGCGCATCTTGCACGGCGATCTACAACAATATTTTGGTTTGTCGGCTCCTCGTATTTCCGTGCTCGGATTAAACCCCCATGCCGGCGAAGGCGGGCATATGGGACGAGAAGAAATCGATCACATCATTCCCTGCATAGAAAAATTATCAGCCGAAGGATTGCGACTGACCGGGCCATTGCCAGCCGATACCGCCTTCACCCCAAAACACTTGTCTGCCTGTGACGCGGTGCTGGCCATGTATCATGATCAGGGGCTACCTGTATTAAAATACAAAGGTTTTGGCAATGCTGTCAATATTACCTTAGGACTACCTATTATTCGTACCTCTGTCGATCACGGCACTGCTCTCGATCTCGCTGGGACCGGGCAGGCCGATACTGGCAGCTTAATCACCGCGTTGAACTACGCAATCTCCATGGCAAAACACACCCAAGGAAACAATGATGGCGCAAGCTGACAACCAGCATCGAGCTAGAAAACGCTTCGGCCAAAACTTTTTACAAGACCAGGGCGTCATTCACCGCATCGCCCGTGCAGTGCATGCCAGCGACAAAGATCACATTGTCGAAATTGGACCCGGCCAAGGAGCGCTGACAACTGACATTTTGGCAGACGGATGCCGGCTCGATGCCATTGAAATCGATCGAGATTTGATCCCTATCTTGCAACAACGATTTAACGAACAACCGCGCTTTCATTTACACCAAGGCGACGCGTTAGCATTCGATTTTTCGTCACTGGTGCAGGATGAAGAAAAACTGCGCGTAGTCGGCAATCTCCCCTACAACATATCAACACCGCTGATTTTTCGTTTGCTGGATCAGCAACAGCTGATTCAGGACATGCACTTCATGTTGCAACTGGAGGTCGTCAATAGACTGGCCGCATCGCCCGGCAATAAAAACTATGGTCGTCTTAGCATCATGGCGCAGTACTTCTGTGATGTTCAGTCTCTGTTCGAAGTGCCACCAGAGGCCTTTAGCCCGCGACCGAAAGTACAATCGGCCATTGTAAGACTCACTCCACACGGCCAGCTACCACATCCAGCAAAAAACATTAAAACGTTACAGTCTTTACTGCGAACCTGCTTTAACCAACGACGTAAAACCTTGCGTAACTCACTTAAAAACGATGTCAGCAGTGACCAGATGGAGGCTCTGGACATCAACCCCAGCGCAAGGCCAGAAACACTGTCACTGGAACAATTTGTGAAAATCAGCAATAGCATTGAGCCGACCCCGTGACCCGATATGCAGTTGGCGACGTACAGGGCTGTTTAGCGCCGTTACAATGCTTACTGAATGACGTTAGCTTCGATCCAAACAAGGATCAACTATGGCTGGTAGGCGACCTTATTAACCGAGGGCCCCAATCACTGGAAACACTTCGTTTTATCAAACAACTCGGAGACTGTACTCGGATTGTATTGGGCAATCATGATTTGCATTTTCTCGCCATCCACTACGGTATTATGTCTCCGGGAAAATCAGACACGTTTGACGAACTACTGGCTGCCGACGATAGAGATGAGCTGGCCCAGTGGCTATTACAACAACCCCTAATGCACAGTGATCCAAGCAACGATTTTCATATGACACATGCCGGCCTCCCTCACATCTGGACGGTTAAAAAAGCACAGCAATTGGCCGGCGAAGTTCATCAAGCTCTGACGGGCAACACGCCAATCACGTTTTTCCAGAATATGTACGGCAACACACCCAGCCGCTGGAGCGATGAACTTTCAGGCCCCACTAGATTAAGGGTGATAACCAATTACTTTACCCGAATGCGTTATTGCACAGCCGACGGAACGCTGGATTTTGACCATAAGCGGGCAACCTTTGATGAAGGTGCCACACTATCCGGTCCGTCGATATTTTCACCCTGGTTTTCTTTTGCACAGCGTCCACACCGCAATGAAAATTTAATCTTTGGCCACTGGGCGGCACTGGAAGGGAAGACCAACACCAACAATATCTTTGCACTGGACACGGGCTGTGTTTGGGGTCGGTCACTAACCCTCATGGATTTGGAAACCAAAACACTACACTCATGCAACTGCGATGCGTAACCTGCAAATTTTCATCCTCATCCAGCTAATCCTGCTAGTATACTAGCGACCAAATTATCGAATCTGTTTACATCATGAAAATCTACCTTGTCGGCGGCGCCGTTAGAGACAAACTATTAGGATACCCCTACAGCGAACGAGACTGGGTAGTCGTCGGCGCTACAGCCGAACAACTCATCAACCTTGGATACCAACCTGTCGGGAAAGACTTCCCGGTTTTTCTTCACCCTAAAACCAAAGAAGAATACGCGCTGGCTCGCACCGAACGTAAATCAGGCCCGGGATATACCGGTTTTGATTGCTACGCCAGCCCTGAAGTCACTTTGGAAGAAGATCTTCAACGACGGGACCTAACCATTAACGCCATAGCCGAAGATGACGACGGCACCATCATCGACCCTTATGGTGGCCAGCAGGACATAGCAAAGAAAATACTACGACACGTGTCTCCAGCTTTTGAAGAAGACCCACTTCGAATTTTTCGTGTCGCCCGTTTTAGCGCTCGATATGCACACCTGGGATTCACCCTCGCTGATGAAACCTTGTTACTGATGAAAAAAATCAGTGCCGGCGACGAATTATTGTCGCTTCCCGCCGAACGGGTATGGAAAGAAATGCATCGCTCATTATCAGAAAAAAATCCCGATGTTTTTTTTACCACACTTCACCAGTGTGGCGCACTCACAAAACTGATGCCAGAGCTAGACGCGTCTATCGGCACGATGCTGGAGCCACTAAAAAATGCGGCGGCGAACGGACTGTCCGACACGGTTCGTTTCGCCGTAATGTTTGCCAATATCGACGCCCCTCAAGCAGAACGTTTTTGTCAGCGAATACGAGCTCCCCGTGAATTTCGGGAATTGGCGCTACTAGTCAGCCGGTTTTCTGCCAACTGCGAAGATGACTTTTCCAGTCCGGATCAATTGCTAACACTGCTTGAACAACTTGACCCCTTCCGACGACCAGAGCGGTTTGGCTTGTTCCTGCAATCATCTCAATTACTGAATAACAACGATCATGTCGTCGACCAAATGAAACAATCATTGGACGCGTGTAAATCCATTGATGTGGCCAGCCTAGCGGCTACTGGACTACGAGGCAAAGAAATTGCCGAGGCGCTACGCACCCATCGAATAGAGGCGATAGCTGAATGTTTTTCATCGATGAGGACCGGCAATGAACGATAAAAATAG
>CAYNZI010000061.1:0-9316 GCA_964401565.1 uncultured Spongiibacteraceae bacterium | reverse complement strand
ACTTGCTGGAAGCAAATGCCGCTATTTTCTCAGTTCAGGGTAAAGCGATCGATGACAATGCCAGTAAGAACATCAAGGTATTGGTCGTTGGTAACCCTGCCAACACCAACGCTCTGATCACTCAGCGCAATGCCCCCAGCATAAACCCACGCAACTTCACCGCTATGATGCGCCTAGATCACAATAGAGCGATGACCCAGATTGCCCAGAAAACGGGTAAAACAGTATCTGACGTCACCAATATGGTGGTATGGGGTAATCACTCTGCGACTCAATTCCCTGATTTATACACCACGAAAGTTAGCGGCGCATCCGCTATCAGCCAGGTAGATCAGAGCTGGTACGAAAACGATTTCATCCCAACCGTTCAACAACGGGGTGCAGCCATCATTAAAGCTCGCGGAGCATCTTCTGCAGCATCTGCCGCAAATGCAGCCATCGATCACATGCGTGACTGGGCTCTGGGCACTAAAGGTGATGACTGGGTGAGCATGGGTATATACTCAGACGGCTCTTACGGCATTACTGAAGGACTGATCTACTCTTTCCCATGTCGTTGTAACAATGGCGAATGGGAAATTGTCCAGGGGCTCGACGTTAACGAGTTTAGCCAAGAAAGAATGAAAGCAACCGAAACTGAATTGACTGAAGAGCGCGATGCAGTAGCTCACCTGCTTCCGTAGTCACACCTCTCAGCAACTCTACACCAAAGCCGGTTACGTCAGTGACCGGCTTTTTTGTGAGAAAATCAATGACTATCCAGTGTAGCGAACTGTTTATTGCCGTCGCGATCTAGGCTAAGCTGTTTCATAAATATAAAAAACTGAGAGTTGTATATGTCCAAGAAATTTGTCGATCTTTCAATCTATCTCGAAAATGATGTCATCTCCGACCCTCCCGGAGCCGAACCAAAAATTCAATATATAAAGCACAGCGATTCAGTCGATAGCATAGCTTCGTTTTTCCCGGGACTATCGGGCGACCAACTGCCCGATGGCGAGGGCTGGGCGATTGAACGGGTCCAGTTAAGCACTCACAACGGTACTCATCTAGATGCGCCCTACCACTTCCACTCAACAATGGACAAAGGCAAACCCTCTTTGACTATTGACGAAATCCCGCTGGAATGGTGCTTTCAAGATGGCGTGAAACTTGATTTCCGTCATTTTGCCGATGGCTATGTCGTCACGGCCGACGACATAAAACGTGAGCTTGAACGTATTAACTACCAATTAAAGCCGCTGGATATTGTTGTTGTGAATACATCTGCCGGCAAAAAATACGGGCACGATGACTATGTGTCCAGCGGCTGCGGCGTCGGTTATGACGCCACTATCTATTTGCTTGAGCAGGGAGTGAAAGTAACAGGAACGGATGGTTGGAGCTGGGATGCACCTTTCGTTCACACCAAAGAAAAATACCTGGAAACAGGAGATGCCTCGTTGATTTGGGAAGGACATAAAGCGGGTCGTGACATGTGTTATTGCCACTTAGAAAAGCTGCACAATCTTGAAGTGCTACCCGCCACCGGTTTTACTATTTCCTGCTTTCCTCACAAGGTAAGAGGCGGATCAGCCGGATGGACTAGAGCAGTGGCTATTTTTGAGACATAAAATGTCAGTAAATAACCCGCTAAACTATCAATCCCGGTTTATGGGTTATAGCTTAGAGTTTGGACATCTAGACGTTCGATAAGAGCTGACAGGACTGTCTTCAGTTACCTATTTTCGGAGTTAGTTGTTTTCGATGGTGGTGTTCTTGCTCCGGTCTGACAGGGGTCTTGGCACTGAGCCCGGTCGCAAGCATGACAAACTTAAACGCGCCCTAATTGGGCTCAGTGCCAAGACCCCTGCCAGCCCTATCTTAATACCACGTCTTAGATTATTTTCTTAACGAGCTCGGCCCGAGTAAAACAGTCTATTTGTAGATATTTTTATTCATGAGGATAAACATAGCTGGTTTTGGCGTTGGCAGAGCATGAGGTTTGGTCGCGGTCTCTATGCTGTGGCCAATCAGACCGCGTTTTTAGCTTGTCCGTCTTTCCGGGGTAGTCGGCGAGCACTGTTCGAATCCCAATTTTTCATAGAAAAATGGTTGAGTTGCGCAGCCGCCTGAAAAACGGACAAGCGTGCGGTCGGCCACAGTATAGAGGGCGCTACCGAGCCGGAAACGAAACCACCAACTCAGCAGGCATAAACAATATTGTCCGAAAACAGGCGATCCAACACTGTCAGATCACGTCAAAAGCTACTTATTAAAGTGTTAACTTGAGTCTGGTCCAATACAGCTTATGACAGTTGCTCGATAAGTATCTCTTGCACCTTCCAGGAAGGCATAACTAAGGCCAGTAGTCGATAGAATGCCCGACCGTGATGAAACGCTTCCAAGTGACACAGCTCGTGCACAATGACGTAGTCAATACAGGGAACTGGCATTTTTATCAGCGCCAGATTCAATGTCACCTCACCTGCTCGGGAACAACTCCCCCAGCGTCGCCGCATCTTCCTCACTGTAATTTCAGGTATCACATACTTATCTTGAAACCAGTCTGGAAAGTGCTCAAAACACGCGAACATGCGCTCTTCATAGAACTCCACCGCTTTTTCCCGATACCAACGCTCCATTGCCTTGCTAATCTGGAGTGGGTCATCCGTATCCCTCACCTTGACCAGAAAAACACCATCCTTGAATGCTACACCACCGCGCCCTTCCATCGACAACTGCAAGGGAAATTCATCTCCCAGGAATTTGTGATACTGCCCATCGGAAAATGTCGGCTGACTTGCCAGCACTTTAAGCACTTCTCGACGACGTTCTATGACCCATTCAGAACGCTGTTCAACAAAATCTGCCAGTTCATATTTTGGCACCCATTTTGGCGTTCTTACCTCAACTGTTCCATCTGCGAGAACGTGCAGCGCGATGGTTTTTCGACGCTGACGCTTTATATGATACTCAAAAGACTGATCAAGCGTTGAATGTCGCGCGGCCTTAATCACTGCACAGCCGCTTCAGCATGCCGACAAATGACGTCGATAAAATCGCGGCCATACCTATCCAATTTACTGTCGCCAACACCGGTAATTGTTAGCATATCCATACTGGACATCGGACGGCATTCCAGCATTTCTCGCAACGTAGCATCGTGAAATATAACATACGGCGGAACATTAAATTCTTCGGCAAGGCGCTTCCTGCATTCCCGCAAAGCTTCCCATAATTGTTGATGTTCAGGAAGAATTTCAGGCTTTTTGGATGACCTTTTTTTCTGTTTCGATGAGAGCGAGATAACTTCGTCTTTACGTAAAAACAATCGCTGCTCACCTCGTAGTACCGGCCGACAGCTATCCTCCAGCTGCAACGCACTATAGCCCTCCAGGTCTACTTTCAGCAGCCCTCTCACCACGAGTTGTCGAATCACAGACCGCCACTCTACTTCAGAGATATCACTACCGAGACCATAGGTACTCAGTTGCTGATGACCGTGCTGGCGAATTTTATCGGTATCGCTACCCCTCAATATATCGATAATATGGACCACTCCGAAACGCTGGCCACTACGATAAATACAGGAAAGAACTTTTTGTGCAGCCTCCGACGCATCCCATGTTTCAGGGGGTATTTGGCAATTGTCACAATAACCGCAGTGATCCGGTGCCTCGTCACCAAAGTAATTAAGCAATACCTGGCGCCGGCAACTGGTGACTTCACAAAGTCCAAGCATCGCGTCAAGCTTGTGTCGTTCAGTGCGCTTAAACTGATCAGATGCGGTTGACTCGCTTTGCATCTGCTGCATTCGCACAACGTCCTGCAAACCATAAACCATCCAGGCTTCTGATGGCAGACCATCTCTGCCCGCCCTGCCCGTCTCCTGATAGTAAGCCTCGATGCTTTTGGGTAAATCAAGGTGCGCTACGAAACGGACATCCGGCTTATCGATACCCATACCAAACGCTATCGTTGCTACAATGATAACGGCATCCTCACGCAGAAAGCGGCTTTGATGGTAAGCGCGCAGCTCACTGGACAACCCAGCATGATAGGGTAACGCCGTGTAGCCCTGCTCACACAACCATTGCGCGGTACTCTCTACTTTTTTCCGCGATAGACAATAGACAATACCGGATTCATGGAGCCGGTTGCGAAGAAACGACAACAACTGCTTTTTGGGAGACGTTTTGTTGGCTATAGCGTAGCGAATATTAGGCCGATCAAATCCACTGATAAAGCATTGCGCTTCGGTCAAAGCCAGTCGCTGTTTAATTTCATCTTGTGTGCGACTATCTGCCGTTGCCGTCAGCGCAACTCTAGGCACATCGGGGAAATTCTCGTGCAACATCCCAAGACGTAAGTAATCAGCTCTAAAATCATGTCCCCATTGGGACACGCAGTGAGCTTCATCAATCGCAAAAAGAGCAATTTCGCAGCTAGATAGTAGCTGAAAAGTTCTCTGCTGAAGCAAACGCTCTGGTGCTACATACAGTAAATCCAGCTGACCATCTTGTAATTGCTGTTCTACACGACGTTGCTCATCATGAGTTAGCGTTGAATTCAAGAACGCGGCATGAACACCCAACTGCTGCATCGCATCTACTTGATCTTGCATTAATGCGATGAGCGGCGAAATAATAATACCTACCCCATCCCTAACCAATGCGGGAATCTGGTAACACATCGACTTGCCACCCCCAGTTGGCATAAGCACCAATGCATCGTTGCCCGCCACGATGCTATCGATAATTTCTTCCTGATGACCTCGAAAGCAGGGATAACCATAGATTGAATTTAATATGTCCGACGGGCTTTGTTTCATGGTTTTACGGCTCACGACAATGGACTCCTTTCCATTCCATATAACGCTGCCATCAATGATTCAGAAGACATTGCTGCCAGCGTGTATAAAAATTAAATAAAATAAAATGATGAATAGAATAAGAACACTTGGACGCTGATTGATCGTCACGACCTTGGTATGCCACTGTAACAATGATTAAAACAATGAGGCAGTGAGAAGATGTAAAAGATAATTAACATCATTATTAGTGTCAAAAATAGATTTCAAACTCAATAACCGTTAACGGATCAAAACTATCAATTTTAGCCGCCATTCCCTGGCCAGCCTCAAGACTACGTACTGAAAGCACTCAGCATTTATCAGACTTAGTTACTGGAAATGTTACCATTAACTTCGTCGTCGTCAAGCTGATCGCCCGCTAATTTCTCAGCCTGGATTCGCTCATATATCTCTTCGCGATGAACTTGCACATTCTTTGGCGCGTCGATACCAATTCTCACCTGATTTCCCTTAACACCGAGGACAGATACGGTTACATCATCGCCAATGATGAGGTTTTCACCTACTTTTCGAGTTAAAATTAGCATTGCGTATACTCTCTTAAAAACAACGGTTCATTATAGAGTAGCAGTTACCACCATGCCTACTCTTTTCTAGTTATCATTTGATCAAACGGCTATCAAAACCCATCAAATCAATCACCAAACGACCGAGACAAGCTCTCAGGACCACTCCGTTTGCATTTTTCCTCAAATGCCATTTTGTCATAGACAAGCTTTCGATGAGTATAGTTCAACTATCAGGTCACTAACTTGACTGGAATTGCGATATTTGACGCTCCAGCACGCGCTGTATGTCTGCCCTGCGAACCGGCTTCACCAAAAAGTCATTCATACCTATCTCTATACATCGACGACGTACTTTCGCATCACTGTTCGCTGTCACCGCGATAACAGGTGTACTGACACCCCGACGACGGATCCAGCCGGTCGCCGTAATTCCATCCATTACAGGCATTTGCACGTCCATTAAAACAACGCTGTACGCTTGACTAATCAACCGCTCCAGAGCTTCCTGGCCACTATGGACGACATCAACCTTGTACCCCAAATTAGAGACCAGGCGCTCCAACACCTGCGCATTAACAATGTTGTCTTCAACCAATAGAACCAGGCCAAGATGTTTTACTTCATTGCAGATAACAGTCAATTCTGGAGATCCAGTTAACAAGGGCAGGTTTATATGTACCGTGGTACCTTCCCCCACTTCAGATTCCATCGTAAAGTCAGCCATCAATAATTCGCTGAGCCGGTGACAAATAGTTAATCCTAAACCCAATCCACCGGAAACACGCTCCTCACCACGGCTCACATTGACCAAGGAATTAAATATCTTCTTTTGTTGCTGCCGGCTCATTCCACAACCGGTGTCGATCACATCAATCTTTAATGCTTTCTCATAGTGATTCCAGCCAACGCAAAATTGGATATTGCCTCGCTCGGTAAATTTACACGCGTTCTCCAATATCAAACGCAGAAAATGCTCAATCAAATACGCATCACCCTTTAATGTCGCAGGCAACTGATCTGGCCCTGAACGAGTGGCAGGCACATAGGAAAATACAACATCTTCATGAACCAGTCCGGCAATACTTGCACAGACCTTATCCAGCATTGGACGAATTTGAAAATCAGCTTCGTTTACCTGCAAAGAACCATCGTCAGTTTCAGCCAACAATACAAGGTTATCAATTTGCATTTGTAATCGCGATGCGCCGTAACGAATAAAATCCATCAAATCATGCTGGTGATATTCGTCATCACTATCGGTCCATTGCTCCACTGAAGTCACGATAGAATTTAAGGGCGTTCTTAACTCATGGCTTACTGTTCGCATGAACTGTGTTTTTCGCCGGGCTTCTTTTTCGGACATAGCGAGCGCTTTTTTCAACTTGACGTTCGCTTTTCGGTTTCTCTCGATAGCCTCCACTTTAATGACGTAAGCTTGCTGAAGCGCTTCCTTTTTTTGGTCCTGAAATATACTAATTCGGTCAGCCATACCTAAAGACAACAGCAGTATATAGACTGTTTGTGCCACTAAAAAAACAACAAAATTCTCATTGTAAACGGAGCCTATTACAAAACTGCGAAGAAGAGAGATAATCGTACCAACCGCTATCACCAGAAACGCCGCCATAAAATACCTGGCGGGTTTGTAGCCACGAATGAAACAGTAAACGCCACTAAACAAACTAAGTACAAACCAGATAATAACGGTAACGTTAAAAATAATTTTATATTGCCCTGGCGTAAACAATGGCATAGCAATGGCTAATAACCCCCCTGTAACAGCCAACATGTAAGAGAATTTGGCAAGCTTTGGGTGATTCTTTGGTAGCTCCAAAAAATGAATTGCGTGAAGTGTACTGCCTACAATGGATAGGAAAAACGGCGAAATCAGTAATTTGTAATTATACCAATGCAGCCACTGAGCCAAAATATTAAATGATGCGGCCCAGGCAATAACCGACGCAAGTATATAGACCGAAAGATAGATATAACTTCGGTCTCGAACTGAAAAGCCAATGAACAAATTAAACAACGCCAAGCCGGCCATTACACCGAAACAGAGAACGACTAACAAGCCGGTTTCACCGATACGCTTTTTAAAATGCGTCAACCGTTCAATTTCAAGTCGGGGCTGACCCGAAAAATAACGACTTTCAAAATTAACCAGCAGCTTAATCGGCTCTCCTTCGGGAAGATCCAGATTAACGCCATAGCTGATGGCGAATTGATGGGGATAGAGATAACCGGTGACTATTTCACGAACACCATTTTCTGTGTAAACATAAACTCGAATGTGATCAATAATTGAATTCGCTGGATTTAGTACCCAGCGGCGATCACTATCCAAATTGGTAATTGATGCGTAGAGCCAATAACTCCCGCCATTGACTTGATCAACCTGAGAAACAGGCCGAAGATCAGTAACGAACCGTGCTGGGTTGATCGGCGGTGTGGGAATAGCCGTCGCTATGGCCGATACTGAATTGTACCCGGGTTTGGATTGATAAAATGCGTGCCCATGTCCGGCAAGACCAACTATTTCGGATGTTTCATCCAACTCAATGAGATGTGAACCATTAGCCGTCAACGGCAACAGAAAAACAAAAATAGTGACAAAAAAAACACGAAACATAGTACGTCCCAGTGGATATGAAGCACCTCACCCTATACGGTCGAAAACGCTCAATGATCCGTATAGGAAGAATATGTTTCAGACGACAGCTATGTTAACTCAATATACTTGTTTTTACATCGGCAGAGCCATTCAGGCTTCCTTCAGGTTAAGAAAGTAATAATTACCTCACGTTCTAACAAAACGGATACAATGATTGATGACTGAGAGAGCGCATTCAATGAAGATGACCACTGTACTAAAGTTAATTCTGGCTACGGCCACCATCACCGTCAGCGCAGGCGCATTTGCCAGTAAACCGGTCAGTATCAAGCACGTGGAAGATATCGTGGACGGAGATAACATCTATTCTCACTATATTGTGACATGCTCGAATGGCAACACGGCAGACATTAGCGCCTGGGACGATCGGAAAAGGTGGTGTATCGGTAAGGGCGGAAAAGATGACTGCACTAGAAAACAAATCAAGACCGTTAAAAAAGTCTGTCGATAAGCCCGCCGCCACGGTGTCGGAATCACCGGCCGTGATTCCGAGCATGGTAGTCGTGTCGTTGATTACCGTTTATTGACTTAACAACAGATTAGATACCGCCGCTTTCATCCCGTGCGGTACAGCCCCCACAATGCCCAACAGGCTTGAACTCACCCATTTAAGTTGCCACTAGATTGATCCCACTATGCGAATCCTGATTGTCGAAGATGAAAACCATATCCGCCAGCAGCTCCACGACGCGATGCGGGCACAACGCTATGCGGTGGATGTTGCTGAAGATGGTCGTGAAGGTCTGTATTTCGCCACCGAATACCCTTATGACCTCGCCATCATTGATTTGGGCTTGCCAGAAATTTCTGGCATAGAACTCATTAAACAATTACGAAATAACGACAAGACATTCCCTATCCTAATCCTGACCGCTCGAAGTGACTGGCAAGATAAGGTCGAAGGCCTCGAGGCGGGAGCCGATGACTACGTGGTAAAGCCCTTCCGAATGGAAGAAGTTAACGCTCGCATTAATGCCCTGTTAAGACGAAGTGCGGGTAGCTCCAGCCCAAGCATGAACTTTGGCCCGCTGACCATTAACACCACGGCTAAAATAGCGTTTATTGAAAGCCAAGAGATGACTCTGACCAGCTACGAATACAATACGCTGGAATACCTTGCCCACCACGCCGGCAAAGTCGTCTCAAAAACAGAATTGACTGAGCACTTGTACAGTCAAGACTTTGAACGCGACAGCAACGTGATCGAAGTGTTTATAGGCCGTTTACGGAAAAAAATAGATCCCAGCAATCAATTGAAACCAATCGCCACAGTTCGGG
>CAYNZI010000060.1:0-9454 GCA_964401565.1 uncultured Spongiibacteraceae bacterium | reverse complement strand
GACGTATTTCAAAACTCTCAATTGCGGGGGTCACTCTATAGCCTGGTTGATCGGGTGCTCGATGTGCCCTCCGTTGTCTCTGCCTTAGCCGAGAATTACCGAGATAGAATTTTTTCAATTGATTGGACAAGCAGCCAGTTCGAAAAAAATGCCGATGGGTCTGTCCGAACACTTAAAATGACTAGCGAAGAAAGACACTTCGAAATAAAGGCACAACGATTTGTCTTTGCCGCGGGCGCGGGCAACGAACAACTTTGCCACATGCTCAATATTGAAAAACCGGCAATGCAACGGCGACCACTGAAACAAGTGTTAGTAAAACACCAATACCCGTTTGCTCTTTACGCACACTGTATGGGTGCAAACCCTTCTCCCCGGATAACCATTTCCAGTCATCAGTGCCAGGACGGGGGCAATGTATGGTACCTCGGCGGCGATCTTGCGACTAACGGCGTCAACCAGGACGATGATGTGTTGATTGAAAAAGCCAAAAAAGAACTGCTAGAGTTGTTTCCCTGGTTAGATTTTAGCAACAGCGAATGGGCCACGTTGTATATTGATCGCGCCGAGCCAAAACAAAGCAGATTGATAAAACCTGACAAGGCATTCGCTGAGACGGCTGTCGGTTGCAACAATGTTATTGTCAGCTGGCCGACCAAGCTAACACTGTCACCCAATATGGCCGACGAAGTCACTCGTCTACTGAACGAAGATACTATTCGACCTACTGGCCAGCCATTGGATCAGTCCTTATCTTCGCTTAAAAAACCCGCTATAAGTACCCCCTGTTGGGAAACCTCATTCTAATCAGTTAATCACATCATGAAGCATCGTCAATTTGGAAATACAGGTATTCTCGTTAGCCCGCTGGGTTTAGGCACGGTTAAATTGGGGCGTGATAAAGGGGTTAAATACCCTGAACAATTCACGATTCCCGACGACAAGGCCGCCCAGCACTTACTCGCCTCAGCTAAAGACCTCGGCATTAATCTCATCGATACTGCGCCGGCCTACGGCAATAGCGAAGAACGTCTGGGCTCTTTACTCCAAGGACAACGCCAAGACTGGATAATTTGTTCAAAGGTCGGAGAGGAATATAACGACGGCCGGTCTTCTTTTGATTTCAGCGCAAAACACACTCGCTTTAGTATAGAACGCAGTTTGCACCGAATGAAAACAGATGTGATCGACATCGTGCTGGTGCATTCTGATGGCAATGACCTCCACGTTATTAACAACGAAGAAGTCTTGGCTGAATTGGATCGATGCAAACAACAGGGGCTAATACGAAGTTTCGGTGTTTCCACTAAAACAGTAGAGGGTGGGCTGCGCGCGGCTGAAAAAACCGACGCCGTAATGGCAACCTTCAATTTGGACTATCGAGACGAACAAACCGTTATCGATTTTTGTGGGCAACACCACAAGGGGCTGTTGATAAAAAAGGCCTTTGCCAGCGGCAATTTAAGCCAGCAAAGTGAAGACCCAGTGCAAGCGAGCATGGACTTTATTTTTTCTCATCAGGGTGTGAGCAGCGTAATAGTTGGCACTATCAACCCGCAACACTTACAAGAAAATGTTGCGGCTGTTGAGAAAAGTCTAGCGAACTAGTTACCACTGGTAGTCGATTCGGGCAAATACATTTCTACCGTAACCCGGTAACCTCTCACCCGTGCCAATGTCCGGATTGCTAGCGCGATTATAACCTGCCAGGTGATCCTGATATTTTTTGTCCAGTACATTGTCGACACCAAAACCCAAGCGCCATTCACTGTCCAGCTGCCAATAACCTTTGACATTGAGCAAGCCATAACCCGCTGTTTTTTGCTCACTGCTAGTGTCGGATGTTTTGTCCTGCTCGGCATACAGCACAGACTCTACCGTCAGCGACCAATCATTCTGCGAATAGTTGACGGCTACCATACCGTTCAACGGTGCAATCCGATAGAGATCATCATTCACGTCATCACGCTTGGCTCGAACATAATTGACAATACCATTGACGGACCATCGTTCGTTTACGGTATAGCGCCAGTCCATATCCGCCCCATAGAATTTTGCATCGACATTATTGAATTGCAAAGGTGCATCATTGCTCGTGCCATTCATCATATTCATCATATTGACAAACATCACTGCGGCCATATCGCTGGACTCAGTACCTTGAATATAGTCGTTAACATCACGATAGAAAATGCGAGGAGAAAACTGAAACGCGCCTTGTCGGTAATCAACGCCAAACTCGATCTCATGAGCGACTTCCGGGTCAAGCTCAAGATTCCCGGTATAGGTTCTACCATCGGCTAGGCCGCCGGTAGCCTGTAAAGGAATCCACAAATAGCGTTCTTGATAAGACGCTGAACGCGATTTTCTCGCGGCACCCATATAATAGCTGGAATGGCTATCTGCTTGATAATAGAACTTCGCTACCCAATCAACATTGTCATCATTTTGTTGTCGCTGGGCATTGTTAAAATTATCTCGCAACATCATACTCGGCAACGTCATCGCTGGCGTACCGTCGACCTCATCGGCATCCATTTCTACGCGATTGTAGCGCAGACCAAATTCCCCCAACCATTGCTTGCTTAACGTATGACTTCGCTCTGCAAAAACGCCGAATACATCTCGCTGTGCATCATTGAACGCGGTAACAAAGAACATCGGATTGTTAGGGTTGTCGATGTTAGAGTTATGTTCTTCTCCATGCGCATCGGTACCAAAGCGCCAATAACCGTGTTCGTCGTTCAATTCCGTAACAATTTTAAAACCAAGGTTATCACCACTGGCAACATTGCGGCGCCACATACTGCCCATCATCGGGGCCTGTCGTAACTCATAGTTGGTCATGCCGTGCTCTATGTCACTGTAATAGACTTTGGCGCTGACAGACCAGTTGTCTCGCTGTAGCTGATACCGCACACTGCCCAAGTCACTATCAATATATTGAATATCCATGGGAAGAGCAGCGGTGCCACTATCATTGGTTTCATTGCGCCCGAAATCCACTTGCAGCGTATGACCATTGCGTTGAAAGCCATAACCAATGTCATAGCGTTGACGATCGTATTCCGAGGGAATGATTTTGCCATCGGCAAATTCAGCATCATCGGCCTGCTCTGTTAGTGCAGAAACTTTGAAGCGGTGCTGTCGATTCGCGGCTACAATCGCCGCGCTAGCTAATGAGCCATCATTTACTGACTGCCCACCGAACCGAACACGACCGCTACTAACAAATTCATCACCGGTAGAAAAATCACCTGACCAGGTTTTTGCATTAATCGCACCACCAATCGTTTCTTGTCCAGCGCTAACCGGAGCAATACCACGATAAACTTCCAGCGACTCAAGTTGTGCAGCTGGCGCATAACTCAGCGGCGGATCCATCCAATTGGGGCCGCCAGCACTCAGCGTCGTGCCATTGACCTCAACGTTGATTCTGGCGCCGTACATGCCGCGATACTGGGGAATACCCGTTAAAGGACCGTTGCCGTTAACATTGGCTCCTGGCGCTTTGCGAAGTAAGGTTGCAGAATCGGGCGTTATTTCGACCGTGTCCGCAACATCTATTTGACGACGATCTTGAGAGGCAATAACGAGCAGTTCCTCTGGGTCGGTATGAGCCGCAATCGCGGCGAGTGGCGTCAACGCCAACGACAACAATAACGTCCTCAATTCGGATGATGATTTGGACGACATAGATAAACCCCTGCGCAATTAGTAGGGGACGTATTTTAAAGATTTTTGCGCGCAGTAGACTGTGACAAATTGTCGCACGTCAGAAACCAGCGAATGGGTTCTAGTCAGTAACGCTTAACGATTCTTTTCGAGAACTTTTTCAACAATAGACGTCGTTGAAAAACTATCAAACAGCGTTAAAACTTCTACCTTACCACCATAGTTTTCAACGATTTCCCAACCCACGACGCTTTTCTTGTCGTAGTCACCACCTTTGGCAAGAATATCGGGTTTGAGAGCTTCCAATAACTTTTCTGGCGTATCGTCATCGAAAGATACCACCCAATCAACAGATTCTAATTTCGACAACAGCGCCATACGGCTATCAACCGGGTTGATTGGCCTTCCAGGACCTTTTAATCGGCTGATAGATTCATCGCCATTAACAGCAACAACTAAGCGATCGCCCAACTCTCTGGCTTGCTCTAAATAACCCGCATGACCCGGATGCAAAATATCAAAACAGCCATTGGTGAACACCACCTTTTCTCCGTTGGCTCGGGCATCCTGCAACGCTACCTGCAATTGCTCCAGACTGAGCACCCCCCGCTCGGAACCTTGTTCAGCTTGAATAGCGCGACGTAATTCAGGTGTGCTAATAGCGGCCGTACCCAATTTGGCAACCACAATACTCGCTGCCAAATTAGCCAGGGCCACCGCTTGCGGTAATTGCTCCCCGGCCGCCAACGATGCCGCCAGTACTGAAATTACCGTGTCGCCGGCACCCGTCACATCAAACACTTCCCTGGCCCTTGCCGGCAAATGCAGCTCGGGCTCTCCCGGACGCAACAACGTCATGCCATTCTCACCGCGGGTAACCAGCAACGCCGACAAATCATAATCTGACATGAGCTGCTCGCCCTTGCTCACCAACTCTTTCTCATTAGCGCAGGGACCAACAACGGTTTCAAATTCATGTAAGTTGGGGGTTAATAGTGTCGCTCCCCGATAACGGGAAAAATCGGATCCCTTTGGATCAACCAGAACTGGAACCCCTGCCTTATTGGCGGCGGCAATCAAAGGCGCAGGGTCAGCCAGCGCGCCTTTAGCGTAGTCCGACAAAATGAGTGCGCCGACAGAACCCAGCAGGCGGTGCGACTTTTCAACTAGAATCTGTGCATCTTCGGGGGCGAAAATTTGTTCGAAATCCATCCTCAATAGTTGCTGATGGCGACTAATAACACGCAGTTTAGTGATTGTTGGCTGGGTATCCACACTATGCAGCTCACTGTGTACGTTAGCCGCTGCCATCATCTCAACCAGTGCATCGGCGGCTTCATCCCGTCCAACCAAACCACTCAAAGACACCCCCGCACCCAGTGCTGCAATATTCAACGCTACATTGGCAGCCCCGCCGGGTCGGTCTTCCACTTGCTCTACTTTCACGATCGGAACCGGCGCCTCAGGAGAAATTCGTGATGTGCCGCCGTGCCAATACCGATCCAGCATCACATCACCCACCACTAAAACCTGGGCACGATCAAAACGGGGCATCGACAGTTTCATAATGATGGATTTCCTGGGGAGCGTTAGTGACTTTATTGACTATTAGAGAATCATATCACAGGCGATACCAGCGCGGAGCTGAGAAATGATCATCGCGATTTCGGCTGGCAGTTATTGCCCGCCGCCGCTAATTCAGCTATCGTGCCCGCACTTTTTCAACCGCTATAGAGGGTGCCCTCATGCACACACAGCTGCCCATTACATTACCCGTAGATATCAATCAGGTAAAAGGTTTTTTGGCCGAAGATGAAGCCGCCGCGCTCTATCAAGCCGCGTTGGTATCATCCACAAAAGCGCCCATAATGGAAATAGGCAGCTATTGTGGAAAATCGACCATTTACATCGGCACCGCGTGTAAAGCGTCGGGTGGCGTATTGTACGCATTAGACCATCACCGAGGCTCTGAAGAACATCAACTGGGCGAAGAATATCACGACCCTGATTTATTCGATGGAAGCGCAGGTTTGGTGGACACCTTTAAAGAATTCCGCAAAAACATGCGTGCGGCTCAACTGGAAGAAATTGTTATCCCTATTGTGGCGTCATCACGTCTTGCCAGTCGAAGCTGGGGCACCCCCCTATCCATGGTTTTTATCGATGGCGGCCATAGCATGGAAGCGGCAATGGCCGATTACCAAAGTTGGGCCGGCCACATTATCACAGGCGGGATTTTGGCCATTCACGATTTGTTTCCGAACCCCGACGAAGGTGGCCAGGCGCCAATCGCCATTTATCGACTGGCTATCGCCTCTGGACTGTTTGAAGAAATCGACGTAGTCAATACCCTGGGGTTGTTACGAAGATTGTGACCGTTTTTATAACGGTCGTTTATCGTTTATCGTTTTTTGAACGCCTGAACAGGCTGCTCATTAGATTCCTGTTCAAGCAGGCCGACCTTGGTGAACAATGTGCACGCTGATGTGTATTCCGTCAGTGCATCCGCCGCTAATAAAATAGCCCCGGCAGTCCACGTTGGTTTTTCATCGGGCCACAAAATATCTTGTACAAATTGATACCCGGTCCAATAAGACCCGTCATCCAACCGCCATTGATGCAACCAGCTGTATACCATCACCGCCCGTGCATGATCGCCCGACGCTAACAATGCCAAGGTTAATTCACAAGACTCGGCAATTGTTACCCATGGCTCATCCGACACACAGCGGCATCCCAACTCCGGCTCAACAAATTCATCCCACCGCGCCTTAATTCTGGCCTGCGCTTGATGGCCTGAAACAACGCCAGTCAAAATCGGATAAAACCAATCCATCGAATAACGCGATTTGCTTTCCCAGGTGCGATCAAAACGCTCGGGCTTGTTACGCAGTGCATCGCCCAACGCTTCACGGGCGTCAGTCCACTCCTCGCTATCTTTGCCGAGGGTAATCGCCATGTTAATGGCACACTCAAGGCTTTTATAGATTGAAGAGCACCCAGTAACCAGTGCATCTTCTTTGGGCGTGCCATCCCCTGCCACCGCCCATTGAATATCACCGTGCTCGGACTGGAGCTTAAGTACAAACGAAATAGCGTTCTCGACGACTGGCCACATTTTTTCTAAAAAATCATGATTGTCAGTCACTAGAAAATGGTGCCAAACACCCGTAGCCACGTAAGCGACAAAGTTTGTTTCGCGACGCTCGTTATTGTCTATTTCACCGGCCTTGTAGGCAGCCCACCAGCTGCCATCCTCAAGCTGAGTATCCGCCAGCCATTGATAGGCAAACTCAGCCGCATCCCATTCGCCACCAATGCTCAAACCCATCGCAGATTCAACATGATCCCAGGGGTCGGCATAACTGCCCTCAAACCAGGGGATAGATCCATCGGCTTGTTGGCAACTGAGAATAAATTCAACGGTAGGCCGAAAAAAGTCCACAGGAAAAAGCCCTTTTGAAAGAAAGACACCGCTCATCAATTCACTTCCTTTCGAAAATATAACACCACACTTTTGCCCAAGACGGGGTTCAGTATCTTTTCTAGCGTTTGGGTAAACACCGGCCGGTCCATCAGGTCCCACACCAAAAAACGATGATATTGTTTTATCACCCAATTACTGTCCTGACTTTTCCAAAATATGCATTTCAACCACCAGAAGGGCGAATGCAGAGCATGGGCCCAATGCTTATGGAAAGAGTGGAACCCCAACGTTTCAATTTGCCGTGTAAGCTCATCGGCATTGAATATCCTGAGATGACCACCCTCTACCTGATGATACGCTTCACTGAAAAACCAGCAAATTTTTTCTGGCCAGCTACGTGGCACGCTGGCACAAAACAATCCGCCAGGTTTAAGAACGCGTTCAATTTCTTTTAACGCCCCCTGGTAATCCGGAATATGTTCCAACACTTCTGAACACATCACTTTATCGAACGTATTATCGGCAAAGGGCAACTGCAATGCATTCGCCGCCGACAAGCCAAAGCTCTTACGGGTATTATCCCGCTGTAAAAAGGGCTGGGCTTTATCCTGAGTGATTCGCAAATCATCAAAACTAAGATCAACACCAATAGATGTCACGTCCTGTTCCAAGTATGCCGATATCACATGGCGACCCTCACCACAGCCAAGGTCTAGAACGGTTTCCCCAGGCTGCAATGGAAAGTACTTAAAATTAACCGTTTGCATTGACTGCTGATTCCCCTAACACCTGTTGATAATAATCGACCATTTGGCTTGCCGCTCTGGTCCAGCAGAACATGGCTTCGATACGGTTGCGCCCGGCTGTTGCCAGTCTTTCTCGTTTGTCGTCATCGTCCAACAATACCGCAACAGCTCTGGCTATAGCCGCACTGTCTTTAACCGGCACCTGAATACCCGCATCACCAACAACCTCTGGCAAAGCACCACCGTCCGTCGAAACAACCGCAACGCCACAGGCCATCGCCTCACCCGCAGGCAAGCCAAATCCTTCGTAAACCGACGGCACCACCACAACTTGCGCCTGAGCATAATACCCCACCAACTCCTCGGTAGAGATACCACTAACACAGCGAACTCGATCGTGAAGTTGTAGCTTCTGAATCAATCTTTCAGTATCGCCACCGGGTTTCGGCTGACCCACCATCAATAATTCAATCTGCGGGTATTGAGCCGCCAACGTCGCCAACGCCTCCAGTAAATATCGCACGCCTTTCAACGGGGCATCGGCTGAGGCCGTCGCCATAATTCTAAACGGTTTGCGAGCAATATCCGGCATCGGCCGAAATTCAGCCGTATCTATGCCGTTATAAACCAGGTTAATGCCATCTGGGGGAATATCAAAAGCACGCGCAATATCCTGCCGCGAACGCTCAGAAACCGTAACAACGTTGTCTAATTGCCTCGACACTTTTTTCTGCATGGTCAGAAATGAATGCCAACGGCGAATCAGTAACCGCTCGGTCAAACCAGACGCTGCATTGAGCGCTATTTGAAGATCACTCGTGATAGGGTGGTGAATGGTCGTAACCAGCGGAAATCCATGTCGTTGCAGCTTTAGCATGCCCCAGCTAAGGCATTGATTGTCGTGAATGATATCGTAATCGCGGCCATTTTTTTTCAAGTACCTAAAAACCCGGCGGCCAAAGCAATGCGGCTCTGAGAAGGCGCCGGTTAGCTTGCCCATCCATTCGATGATATTGGTCATAGAGGTCAAATGATGCAGGCGAATAGAACCCAGTCCGGTTTCAAACAAATTCATTCCCGGCATTTTGATCAGTTTGACCCGTGGGTCAACATGCGGATACGGCTGGCCAGAAATCACATCAACCTGATGCCCCGCTTCCACCAGGGCTTTACTCAGATATTTAATGTAAATGCCCTGCCCACCGCCATAGGGCTGACTACGGTAACCCAGCAGGCATATTTTTAGTGGTTTCTGGACAGTAGAACGAGGCTGCTCACAGCCCAGATCGATAATATCTGCAGGAGAATCCCGCATTGAATCGGTCGCAACAATTGCGGTGTCGGCGTGCATAAATCTAACCTATCAACTCAGAATCAATATTGTGCAGTGCAACAAAATAACAGAATGACGGGATTCTACTCGTGCAAGAAGCCTAAATCCAGTGCTTCGCCATACTCTGTACCCAGTTTAATAAACGCCGAAGATTGCCTGCAGATTACCAATACCTTATCATTTACCGACAAACCGACCGATCGCATAGTTAGGGAAGGAGCATGAAATGGAACTTCATCATCATGGCGCCGTAAATGGTGTAACGGGCTCATG
>CAYNZI010000059.1:0-9528 GCA_964401565.1 uncultured Spongiibacteraceae bacterium | reverse complement strand
TATCAACATCGATGAAATTGCTGAAGAAGACTTGTCTGTCCAGGGTGTTGAGATATTGAATATTCCCATTGAGGGGGCAGTAATTATTGATGTTCGCCATCCTTCTGAAGAAGAAAGAAAGCCGCTGAAAATCAATCATATCGAGATACAAAAAATTCCTTTTTACGAGCTGCACAGCAAGTTTTCTGAGTTTGATAAATCGAAACCCTATTTATTGTACTGCGACAAGGGCGTGATGAGTAAGCTCCATGCCTCACATTTGGTGGAGCAGGGATATCATAACGTTAAAGTTTATCGCCCTGTATGATCGCCCTGGATAAATGAGTCTACGATCGAGTGACGGTGAAATTATAAATTTTGAAACTATTTCCCTCGGCAATCAGCGTAATATTGATAGCGGCAGTTCCGCTGCTGAATGTAGCGTCTGCGGAGTAATTTATTTTTCTATCACCGAATAGCGATAGAGCGCTGGCCACTCGAGAAAACTGAAAGTTGTCGACAGTTTTCAATTGTCCAAACTTTTGATAGTGAAGAAGCAGTGTTTCCAGCTGTGAATCATCCAGGGTTTTTTGAGCATCTAGAGAAAGGTGGTCTAACAAAACGGACTTCTCCCAGCGACTGATTTCCGTAAGGATGTTCGTGGCGATAGGTATGGCCACTCGATCGTAATAATCTTTCTGCTCTTCAGTGTAAAGATACATGCCTACACACATGGCAAGTAATAACAGTGTCATTATTCGTAGATTGGATGGTTTCACTGCAATAGCACCTTGATTGAGAGATTCTCATCACTGAAGAGTTTGACGGTGGCATGGTAGTGCCTTTTGTATTGAAAGAAAACTGCTATTATAGCGCATCATCGAATAATAATTGAGACACAGTATGACGGCATCAAGAGAGCAGTTTGGCTCGCGTTTGGGCTTTATATTGGCGGCTGCAGGGTCGGCGGTCGGTATCGGAAATTTGGTGGGTTTTCCTGTTGCCGCCGCTAAAAATGGTGGTGGAGCATTTCTTTTAATCTATGCTCTATTTGTTTTTCTGGTTTGTCTGCCGATAATGATGGCAGAGTTATCGGTGGGTCGACATTCGCAAAAAGATCCATTGGGTGCCTATCGTGACTTGTCAGACAAGTCAGTATTTTGGTCGCTGGCAGGATGGCTGGTTTTAATTACGCCCTATATGATTGCAATATTTTATATGGTGATCACGGTTTGGCTTTTCGGTTATGTCTATGAGGCGGCAACCGGGAATTTGGATCAACTTGCCAATCCTGATTATTTCGATCAATTTATCAATTCCAATCATGTGTTCATTTACTTCGCTATTGTTGCCGCGATAGTCAACATCATTTTGATCGGCGGCGTGAAAGACGGTATTGAGCGTGCTGCCAAAATCATGATGCCAATGTTGTTTGTCATGTTGATTGGGTTGGTCATTTTTGTATTGACGTTGGACAATGCCTTTTCTGGTGTCCGTTACTATTTGGTTCCAGATTTCAGTAAAATTAACGCCAGTGTAGTTAACGGGGCGTTATCCCAAGCGTTTTTCTCGCTGTCACTTGGCATGGGCATTATGATTACCTACGGTTCCTATATGGGCCGGGGGGAGAGAATTCCCAATTCCGCCAAGTTCGTGGCAATGACTGATACTGCGGTTGCCTTTTCCGCTGGGTTGATGATTCTGCCGGCGATTTTTTCGTTTAACCCGCTAACGAATACGGCAGATTTGAGTGATTCGTCGATCGGCCTTATTTTCACTTTCTTGCCCAAAATATTTCTCGCTTTACAAACGACGATCGGTTATTTCGGCGCCAGCGTCGTCGCGTCAATGTTTTTTCTGCTAGTATTTTTTGCGGCGATTACCTCGCTGGTCTCTATCACCGAGGTGCCGACGGCGAGCCTGGTTACAGGGAAGGGTTATTCTCGGCCCAAGGCGTTGTTTTTTCTCTCTCTGTCGATGGCTGTTATTTCGGTTGCCTGTATCTTGTCCTTTGGCCGAGTAGAGTTTCTAACCGAATTTGCCAGTTATGCGGGGCAGACGAAGTCGGTGTTTGATGTGATTATTGATGTTTTCTACGATACTATATTGCCTCTTAACGGTTTGTTGGTTTGTTTGTTTGTTATATACCACTGGAAAAAACATAACTTTCACGCGGAGCTGGAGCGCGCAGACCCTGACTATCGAGGTTCTCTGGTCGAGCGTTACGTCGACTTTTCTCTCAGTACCTTTATTCCGCTGATTCTGGCATTGGTGTTTATCAATATCGTGGCACTAAAATATTTTGGTGTTAGTTTGATTGGGTAACCCCAGGCAGTCGATAGCTCAAATTGCACCTCGCGTGGCAATTCGACCCTGTTAATTCATGCGTGGCAAATATTATTGAGGTGTTGGCGGCTCACTTGATGTATAATCCTGCACCTTTTTTGCCCTCGCTACTATTCAGGTGCCCCTAAGTGATCGAAAAACTTCGTAACATTGCTATTATTGCCCACGTTGACCATGGTAAGACGACCTTGGTTGATAAATTGCTCGCGCAGTCTGGAACTTTGGAGCGCCGCGATGAGGGTGCTGAGCGTGTCATGGACTCCAATGACCAGGAGAAAGAGCGCGGTATTACCATTCTGGCGAAGAACACCGCCATTGAATGGAACGGCTACCATATTAATATCGTTGATACTCCGGGACACGCCGACTTCGGTGGCGAGGTTGAGCGAGTGTTATCGATGGTGGATTGTGTGCTGCTATTGGTTGATGCGGTTGATGGCCCCATGCCGCAAACGCGTTTTGTAACCTCCAAGGCTTTTGAACAGGGTCTAAACCCTATTGTTGTTATCAACAAAATTGATCGTCCCGGTGCTCGCCCTGACTGGGTTATGGATCAGGTGTTCGAGTTGTTTGATAACCTCGACGCCACGGATGAACAGCTGGATTTCCCTGTTATTTATACGTCAGCGATCAACGGTATTGCCGGTTTGGATCCTGAGGAAATGGCGGAAGATATGACGCCATTATTTGAAATGATCGTTGATAAAGTAGAGGCTCCCGCGGTTGATGTAGAGGGTCCTTTACAGATGCAGATATCGGCACTGGATTACTCCAGCTATGTAGGGGTTATCGGTGTGGGGCGCATTGCTCGCGGCACACTCAAGCCTAATCAGCAGGTAATTGTAGCCGGCGCCGACGGTAAAGAGAGGAAGGGCAAGGTACTGAAAGTTATGGGTCACCTTGGTCTTGAGCGGATTGAAGTGCCCGAAGCCCGTGCCGGTAATATTGTTTGTATTACCGGTATCGACGGCTTAAGTATTTCGGATACGTTGTGTGACCCTGATACTATTGAAGCGTTGCCACCACTGTCAGTGGATGAGCCAACGGTTAGCATGACCTTCATTGTTAATGATTCTCCTTTTGCTGGTAGAGAAGGTAAGTTTGTTACCACCCGCAATATCAAGGATCGTCTTGATCAAGAGCTCATTCATAATGTGGCGCTGCGTGTTGTTCCCGGTGATACTCCGGATAAATTTATTGTCTCCGGTCGTGGTGAATTACACTTGTCGGTATTGATTGAGACGATGCGCCGCGAAGGTTTTGAGATGTGTATTTCTCGCCCTGAAGTTGTTCAGAAAGAAGTCGATGGCAAAATCCATGAGCCTTACGAAATTGTTGTTATTGATGTTGAAGATCAGCATCAGGGCTCAATTATGGAAGAGTTAGGTCTGCGCAAAGCGGAACTGACTAACATGGAGCCAGATGGTAAAGGTCGTGTGCGTCTGGAATTTCTAATGCCTTCACGTGGTTTGATTGGTTTTCGGGGCTTGTTTCTTACACTGACTTCCGGTTCAGGTATCATGACCAGTATTTTCGATCACTATGGACCGGCTAAAGAGGGTGATGTTGCCAAGCGTCAGAATGGTGTATTGGTTAGCATGGTGAGTGGTAAAACTGCCGCGTATGCGCTGTTTAATATCCAGAGCCGAGGTCGTTTGTTTCTGGGTCATGCGGTTGATATCTACGAAGGGCAGATTGTTGGTCTTCACTCACGTAACAATGACTTGGCTATTAACCCTATTAAGGGTAAGCAGCTGACCAACGTTCGTGCATCGGGCACCGATGAAGCGTTAACACTCTCACCGCCAGTCACGCATACACTGGAGCAGGCGTTAGAATTTATTGAAGATGATGAGTTGGTAGAAGTGACACCGAAAAGTATCCGTCTGCGCAAAAAACTGTTAAGGGAAAACGATCGTAAGCGTTCCAAATAACAGCGACTTAAAGTGGCGGTCAGCTGACCGCCACTTTAAGTGCCACTGCAATTATTAGTACGCCAAATAACTTTTCCAAAATTTTGCCATAACCAGAAAATTTTGCAACGACCGAGGTTGTCGTTACTGCCAAAACCACCAGAACAAACCAAAGAATATCGACGCCAGTCGCCGTGGCTGCCATTAGTAGCTTCTCACCCGTTCCTGCATCATTCCTTACAAATTGGCTGAATAGCGCCAGGAAAAATAACGCCACTTTCGGGTTCAGTATCGCAATCAGGAAAGCCGTACGGGCACTGCCTGGCAGCGAATGGTTTTGAGGGCTGATCTCGACTTCGGTGCCGCTTTCGTTGTTCGGTTTTCGATTGACCTTCAAACCCAAAGCGCGACATCCAAGATATAGCAGGAAAGCGGCGCCCACCCACTTTATGCCGTTGAATATGAACGGATCGCTGGTGATCACCAGCGTCAGGCCGAGGCTGGCCATTAGGGCGTAGCAACCCACCCCCAGTCCGTGTGCGAAGGCCGCAACAAACCCGTGTTGCCGGCCGCGTCTGCTGCTAATTTGAATAATGACCGCCACGCTAGGCCCCGGACTCATTGCCCCTAAACTACAGACGGCTAATAACGACAGCCAACTGGTTATGTCCATTGCTCTCTCCGGTTGCTTCTGATCACCCATAAAAAAGGGCGCCTAAGCGCCCTTTTGATACGTCCCGCTTTATTAGAAGCGGTAAGAAATTGACGCGCCAACTGTGCGTGGGCGATTGCGAACAGTAGGGTCGGTAACCGGGAAGGTGAAAGCGATAGCATCGTTGTAACCGTATATCGCCTCTTCATCTGTGAGGTTATCGACGAAGAGTACAGCTTCCCATCCTTCGCTACTGGTAAAACCAGCTCGCAGGTTGAGTATGCTGTAGTCAGGGCGCACGTTGCCGGAATCGATACCGTTGCCGGTAACATCATCGCTAGCTTTTCCGGGAATTTCCAGAGTTTCGTCAACGTAGTTGTACGTGCCGACAATGAAATATTCGCCTGTTTCAGCGGGAATAACATAGTCAACAGATATGTTGTAGGTCAACTCAGGTACATCGGCGAGGCTGTCGCCGCTTTCGATGCCCGCTGAAGGAACGTCATCTTTAAACTCTGCATCAATATAACCCAGGCCGGCGCTAACACTTAAGTTCGCGTTGATAGAGGCCGTGAATTCCAGTGCCAGACCGGTGAAAACCGCTTCACCAATATTGGCAGTAAAGTTATTGCCACAAACAGCGCTGGTAGTTACCACTTGTTGAAGGTCTTGCCACTTAACCCTATACACGGCGCCGTTGATCCGCATATTGTCACCGATCATGGCTTTTACGCCAATTTCAGTATTCTTCACCTTGTCACCTTCATAAATGCCGGGATCGTCTACGCCTAGAGCAATGAGATCCAGGTTGCAGGCATAACCTACCGACTGGGCGGGATCAGTGCTTCTTGGGATCACGCGGTTTACACCACCGGGGCGAGTGCCGTCGGAAATTGTTCCATAGACCTGCGTGTCATCATTAAGGTGGTACGTCAGCGTCAACTTTGAATTCAGTTCGTCATCACTCAGTTTTTCATCGCGTACGTTGGCTGCAGACCGATCCAGGTCGCCGTTAAATGCCCAGCCCCAGTTCTCTTCGCGGGAGTGGTAGTCGTAGTCAAGGCTGCGAAGACCGACCGTTACTTCTAGCTGATCAGTGAGTTCATAGCTGACTTCGCCGAAGAAAGCTGTTTCTTCATATTTTTGGAATTTCTGGGTATTAGCCAGACCAAAATTAGTGACATCCATCCATCCACGTTGCATCCGGTAGCCTGCATCGGATTCGGCATCTTTTTGGTAGGCGCCGACTAACCAGCTCAGCGCAGAATCGCCATTGGAGGATAGGCGAATTTCAATCGTATTGTCCTCTAGCTCAACCTCTTCATCAGAATAGGCGGAGGCAGTGGCAGTGGGAAATGGTAAAATAGCAAAAGCGCCGGTTATGTCTTCAACGTTAGTAAAATCTCGATCCAGTTGCGAAGCACTGACCAGCAGTGAAGCAAAACCAAAATCGTGGCCCAGCGTCACATTGAGCATGGTAAATTCGTCGCTGAAGGGCTCAGGGGCATCAAATTCAGCAAATTGTTTCGTCATGCTGATTGGGCCATCGACGTTGGGCTTGCCGTCCATATCGGTTTTTTGTGTGAAAACGGAAGGCTGGATGTATGTATTCTCACCCAGATCTACTCTTAACGTCGCACGAAATGAAGATGTTTCTTCGTTGTTGACGTCTTCAGCGTAGGTTTCGTTAGTAACGGGGTTAACGCGATCAATATAGCCGTCGTCGTCGGTGAAAGAACCAACCACACGTAATGCGGCAGTGTTACCTAATGGTATGTTAACCATCGCGTCGTAGCTTTGGTTCGTGCCGCCGTCTTTGGTGCTGGATAATTCCGTGGCTACCTTTGCTTCAAACTCATCCATAACGGGTTTTCTGGTGAGCAAGCGAACGGTACCGCCCATTGAGCTGGAGCCATATAAAGTGCCTTGAGGGCCGCGTAAAACCTCCACGCGCTCCAGGTCGAACATTTTCGGATCGACAATTGCTTGCGCAAATGAGGTCGAAGAACCCGAAGAAATAGTAGAAACAGGCATTTCGTCAACATAAAAACTAACGGTTGAGGCGACGCCTGTTGCCGCTGAAATTCCCCGTATATTTAACTTCGTGCGGCCTGGGCCCGCCGAGCGTAGTGACAATGATGGTACGGATGTTGCAATATCTGTGAAGTTTGTAGCGCCGATTCTTTCAATAGTGTCGCCTTGGATAGCGGCGATACTCATCGGCACGTCTTGCAGGTTTTCTGTACGCTTGCTCGCGGTAACTAATACTTCTTCGATTTGCGCGCTCGCGGTGTGTGCTACGGCTAAGCTGATAGCCATGGCCAGCATGCTTTTGGAGCATTGATTACGTGTTTTTTTAGTGAGCATGGTGTTTCCCCCAATTTATTTATATTGTTGCCGGGGCCTCCTGACGAAAGCGAGTATCCACCTTCTTTGGGTGGGTGAATCTGGCTTTCTTTGGCTCAGTTCCGGCGATCTCGGGCATTGTACTCGATAATATCGTTATCACCATACTATTGTTGACTATTTAACACCCATGCAGGGCTCAATGCCTAGCGGTATTTTGTCGGGTTGGGTATGCTAGTCGGGCTTCGGGGTGACCGTTATTCGCACCCGTTAACAATAAGACTAATACGAGTTTGATTATGGCTTCCAGAGAACAGTTTTCCTCAAAAACCGGTTTTGTTATGGCTGCAGCGGGTTCTGCAATTGGTTTGGGCAATATCTGGGGGTTCCCTACACAAACGGCCAGTAATGGTGGTGCTGCTTTTGTATTAGTCTATTTTGTGCTGGCTTTCCTGCTGGCCTATCCGGCGCTAATGGCTGAGTTGATTATTGGGCGTCACGCGAGAGCCAATGTAGTGACAGCCTTACGCAGTATTTCAAGGGGTCCATTTACCTATAAACTTGCGTCATTGGCCGGTTTTTCCGGTGTCATCGTTGCCAGTCTTATTCTCAGCTTCTACGCTATTGTTGCCGGCTGGATGATTTCATACCTGATTGCATCAGTGTCAGACATAATGGGGCGGGAGGGTGCCAGCTCTTGGTTAACATCGGATGATTTTCAGCGAAATGTGATTTTCCTGGCAATTTTTATGATGTTAACCATGGGCATCATTGCCAAGGGGGTGGCTGGCGGTATTGAAAAATGGTCAACGCGCTTGATGCCAATGCTGTTGATTCTACTGATCGGTCTTATTGTTTATGTTTTGATGCAGGAGGGAGCGGAGGAAGGATTACGTATCTATTTGCTCCCGGATATGTCGCAAATTAGTCCGGCGCTGGTTCTCGACGCAATGGGTCAGGCGTTTTTCTCATTGTCATTGGGCGTAGGTACCATGCTCATTTACGGTTCCTATTTAAGCGAGCAAGAAAGCTTACCTCGATTGGGTGCCATCGTTACTGTTGTTGATGCCAGCATAGCCTTTATTGCCGGGTTACTCATTATTCCCGCCATCTATGTAGCGAAACATTATGGCGCTGATATTTTTACTGCCAGTGGTGAATTAATCGCTGGACCTGATTTGATTTTTCAGGTGCTCCCGGTTCTATTTGATTCAATGGGTGCCATTGGTGCTGTTGTTGCGTTTGCGTTTTTTCTTTTGATGACAATTGCTTCTCTGACGTCTTCAATATCCATGTTGGAGGTTCCCGTTTCCTACGTAACGGAAGAAAGCCGGGCTAGTCGTGGTCTTGCGACAGGGATAATAGGCTTTATTATCTTCCTTGTTTCGACCGTAATACTGATGAATTTTGATGCGTTGTTTGGTTTTGTTATTGATCTGACCACGGTATATAGCCAGCCAATGTTGGGCGTTGTGCTGTGTATCTTTGTGGGGTGGATTTGGCATCGCGATAATTTGTTGAAAGAAATTAAAAAGGGTCACGGTGAAATTGAAAGTACGTTGTTCTGGAAAATCTGGCCCGGATACGTCAAGTTTTTCTGTCCCGTATTAATTCTAGCGGCCTTCGTCCAGAGTATCATTGGCTAACAGCCTTATTAGGGCTTGCCTCGCGAGAATTTCCAATGAAGACGTTATATCCTGAAATAAAGCCCTATGCCACACATCGTTTAGTGGCGCAGGCCCCGCATGAATTATATGTAGAAGAAAGTGGTAGTCCGGATGGCATTCCTGTGTTGTTCGTACATGGGGGACCGGGTGGTGGGTGTGATAGTCGCGGCCGCCGTTTTTTCGATCCCAATCGTTACCGCATTATCTTGTTTGATCAGCGAGGTGCGGGCCAATCGACGCCGCATGCTGAACTGTCGGCCAATAATACACAGGCACTGGTGGATGACATTGAACTTATTCGTCAACATCTGGGTATAGAACAATGGATTCTGTTTGGCGGTTCATGGGGGTCTACTTTAAGTCTGGTTTATGCCCAGGCACATCCTAAGCGAGTAAAGGCACTAATTTTACGCGGCGTATTTCTTTGTCGAGATCAGGATTTACAATGGCTGTATCAACAGGGTGCCAATCACGTATTCCCGGAATACTGGAAGGATTATATTAAACCTGTCGCAACAGATCGTCGCGATGACATGATTGGGTCTTATTATGATCTGCTGACGGGTGACAATGAGTTGGTTCGTATGGCGGCGGCAAAGTCGTGGTCATTGTGGGAGGGACGTTG
>CAYNZI010000058.1:0-9705 GCA_964401565.1 uncultured Spongiibacteraceae bacterium | reverse complement strand
TAATGACTCGGCGTGGTCATCACTTCGAGCATCAAGTACCGCTGACAACGCCGAGTCATTATCGCTGGAAAATACGTTGCTGCTTCCGGCAAGAATTAACAAACCTGCCGCCAAAAATGTTCCTGTTCGTTTCAATAAATTATTAGTTTGCATTATATTTTCCTTATTTTAGTGCTAAAAACATGTCGGCATATTGAAAACTGACGTGCACGCTCAGCCATCATTTATACCCCGATACTCATCAATAAACAAATCGACTCAGCACTGTCACTCAGAAAGTGACGACTCCTGTAAAATTGTTGACTGGGCACAGAGCGGAGCCCAAAAAATTCTACGCCAAGCTGTCTTCGGCAACAAAATACTGCGGATCTTCGATGACGTTAACTTCAACAAGACTTCCCGCACGACGCAACAAGCGACGACACTCTCGACTAAGATGCACTAAATGCAATGTTTTCCCCGCATTCACATACCGGTCTGCCAGTGTATCAATAGCTTCTAGCCCCGAATGGTCAGCGACTCGAGAGCGTGCAAAGTCGATAATCACGTCATCGTTGTCCTGCTGTGGGTCAAAGTGATCGAGAAACGACGAAACAGAACCGAAAAACAACGGCCCAGTAACCGCATAAACAGTGGAGCCATTGTGATCCTCTCGGGCCTCTATGAGAATATGTTTTGCGTGCTCCCAGGCAAAAACCAGTGCCGACACAATAACACCAACAATAACGGCAAACGCCAAATCCGTCGCTACGGTAACCCCTGAAACCAAAATCAATATCAAGGCATCGCTGCGAGGGACTTTATTGAGAATGCGAAAGCTACTCCATTCAAATGTACCAATGACGACAATAAACATAACGCCGATAAGTGCGGCCAGTGGGATTTTCTCTATTAGGGAAGACCCGAATAAAATAAACACTAATAACGAGAGTGCTGCGGTGATACCTGACAAGCGCCCTCGCCCACCTGAGTTCACATTGATCATGCTCTGACCAATCATCGCACAACCACCCATGCCTCCGAAAAAACCGGTTACCGTATTCGCTATACCCTGACCAATACACTCTTTGTTGCCTCGACCGCGAGACTCCGTAATCTCATCAACCAAGCGCAGTGTTAGTAGCGACTCGATCAAACCAATAGCAGCAAGAATCACCGAGTAGGGAAATATGATCATTAATGTATCAACATTGAATGGGACTGTGGGTATGTGAAACGAAGGTAAACCGCCTTTGATCGATGCAATATCGCCGACGACTCGAGTATTCAAGTCAAGACCAAACACCAACAAGGTAACGCCCACAATCGCAACGAGCGATGAGGGAACAGCCGTTGTCAGTTTCGGCAAAAAATGAATAACCGACATCGTGACTACAACCAAACCCACCAGCATATACAGCTGCTCACCACCCAGCCAAGCAACATCAAGAATGGACCCTTCCATAAAAGTACCGTGCAGCCAGCCCGGATCACCGACGACACCAAACTGACCCAGTTGAGCCAAAAAGATAACAATTGCCAAGCCGTTTACAAACCCCAACATAACCGGGTGCGGCACCATCCGAATAAATTTCCCTAATTTCAATACGCCAGCCAATATTTGCAACACGCCCATCAACACCACAGTAGCAAACAGATATTCAACACCGTGATCAGCCACCAAAGCCACCATAACCACCGCCAACGCGCCGGTAGCACCGGAAATCATACCCGGACGGCCGCCAATACAGGCTGTAATTAAACCCACCATAAATGCCGCGTAAAGGCCCACCAGTGGTTCGACACCAGCAACAAAAGCAAATGCCACCGCTTCAGGAACAAGCGCCAACGCGACCGTCAAACCCGACAGAACGTCATTTTTTATCGTCGCCACTTTACTCGGATGGAACTCAAACATGTAATTCTCTCAATTTACCAAGGATCTAACCCGTAATTTGCCGGGGACACAGAAAAAACAACGTATAGAACACTCGTCACAGGATTGATGCTTTGCGACCAATGGAAGGGGCGCGCATTTTAACGAATAGATCAGCTTAATTCAATTCCATCCCAGCCACGGCTTAAAACCTCCCCTCTACAGCAACAAACAGAGGCAGCAGAGATGGCCACTTTCGTGTATCATGGCCGGCCAATTAGCAACACAAAAGGTCCATCATGGCTGGCAAACCAAAGACAGCAGCTGCAAAAAAGAAGCAACCAGCGGCAGCAGAGACATCCCTCTCAATTGAAGAACAGACATTAGCTTATCTAAAATCCGGCGGAGAAATCGAACAAATCAACTCCGGTGTTAGCGGACAGCAAAGTATGGCCGGGCCCAAGCATATCACCCTAGGCAACACCCCTAAAAGCAGCTAAGACGCCCAATAGAGGGTATAGACTGACAATATACTGACTATACCCACTCCGGTTTTCTCTTACCTGTACACAAAATAACAATCAGACTGGCATCCTACAGGACAAATTCGTGACTGACAGCAATTCCGGCTCGCTTTCCAGAATCTTCAAATTTGTTGCAAAAATAGAACCCAATGAATTTAAGGCCACCGCACTTTCTTTCATTCTGGTTTTGATTCTAATGGCTGCTTATTACATTTTGCGCCCGGTGAGGGATGCAATGGCCAGCGACTGGTCAGACGCTGAAGTCAGCGTGCTGTGGACTATCAATTTCTTCTTCAGCTTTGCCGTCGTCGCGATCTACGGAACAGCCGTGTCGAAAGTTCCTCTCAAAAATCTGGTACCCGGTGTCTATGGTTTTTTTGCTGTCACTTTTGCCATTTTTTACATCTCTTCCAGCTCTATAGAAAATCCAGTACTGATCGATAAAGCATTCTATATATGGGTGAGCGTATTTAGCTTATTTCCCATATCCGTATTCTGGAGTTTCATGGCCGACCTGTATAATAAAGAACAATCAAAACGATTGTTTGGCATTATCACCACAGGGGCGAGCATCGGCGCTATGCTGGGGCCATCCATCCCCCTGTTGTTCTCCGACCTGGGCACTTACAATTTGATGCTGGTCGCCAGTGTTGTGCTCCTTTTCACCCTGCCTATTATTTTCTATCTGCAGAGAATAAAAACCAGTGAGCTCGGAAATTCCGGCAACGTCGGAGAGATGAAGGAAATGCAGTCCCTGGGCGGCAACCCCCTCTCCGGATTTAAACTATTTTTGCAGAACCCATTCCTTCTGGGTATTGGTTTGTTTTTATTCCTTTACACGGGTATCGGTTCATTTGTTTATTTTGAATTAAAAAACATGATGGCCGAATACAGCAAAGCCGAGCGTACTGAAATTTGGGCATTGATGGATCTGGCGACCAACACGCTCACTATCGTAGCTGGACTTTTTGTTACTTCGCGGCTAGCAACCCGGTTTGGGCTTGGCGTCACTCTCGCCGTCGTTCCGATCATCGTTTTGGGAGGGTTATTATCTGTCGCAATGGTGCCCGCACTGAGCATTGTCGTTGCCTTGCAGATTGTCAGACGCGGCGGTAATTACGCGATCACTCGCCCTGCACGCGAAATGCTGTTTACCCACGTCGATCAGGAAACCCGATTTAAAGCCAAGCAAGTCATTGACGTTGTTGTCTATAGAGGCGGAGATGTTTTCTGGGGCTGGGCTTTCACTGGTCTCACTCAGATCATTGGTCTCGGCATAGCGGGCATTGCATTGGTTGGAGGTGTCATTGCGGCCCTATGGGCAGCCGTCGGCCTTTATCTGGGTAAACGAGCAGACCGAGATTAATCTGCTCGAACATTCCTCATAAACCACATTCCAATGAAGATGACGCTGTTCAACTAATCCCGCACAACCAACCGGGACCGCAGGTCATCGGGCTCACCTCATCACATAATCACAATACCTCGGCCGGCAGTCCATCGAACCCAACATCGCACGTCAAGCTAAACAACATTTCACACGTTATTCTGATGATTCGATGTATTCGATGTATTCGATGTATTCGATGTATTCGATGATCCATTGGGACTGTTTAGGCGTAACTATCGCAGGACCTACAAATTCGGAGATGCTGTGGCAGCGGAAGTCGTTAACATGACCAGGTCTCCCCATAGGAATGGCAGCATGGCAAGTACCGATTCGAGCCTTAACAGAGAGCGAAATTTTCGCTTGAAAGCGTTAATGGCCAGAATTTCAGACCAGCGAGACAAAGAGGCTTTCGGTGAGTTTTTTAATCACTTTGCCCCTTTGCTACGGTCCTATAGCTTGGTCAGGGAACCAGGCGCAACATTATTAGCCGACGAGCTGGCCCAGGAAGTCTTAATAAAAGTATGGAACAAAGCACATACTTATAGGCCTGAATTGGCCGCTGTTTCCACCTGGGTATTTACCCTGGCCAGAAACAGCAGGATCGATCACCTGAGACGCTCAGGTCGATTCAGCACAGATATAGACCCAACAGATCTATTCGAAAACATAGAAGACGAAGGCCCTGACCCATTCCAAATGGCTCAACGTCAACGAATAGAAAAACGAGTTCACGATGGACTAAAGCAACTGCCGATCGAACAGTCACAAATTCTGGCAAAGGTTTACCTGGAGGGAAAGAGCCATCAGGAGGCGGCCAATGAACTCGAGCTACCCCTAGGAACAGTCAAGTCTCGAGTTCGGCTGGCATTGCAAAAATTGGATTTGTTTTTAAAAAGGTAAACTGATGCCAAACTATCACCCTACTCCAGAAATGCTCACGGCATTTTCCGCTGGAAACTTACAACTCAGCCATGCTCTTTGCGTGTCTGTGCATACCGAACATTGCGATGAGTGCAGAGTCAATTTGCAACGACTTAATAGCATAGCAACAAATTTGTTCGAAGATCTCGAACCAGCAAGTCTCACGGATAATTTGAAAAATGCTGTTTTCTCGCAACTGGATAACAATGTTGCTGAAGACAAGCCACCTGAAAAAGAAACTTCATCAAATATCCCCAGAGCGTTACAACAGTTCGTTACAGAAAATTATGACTCACTAACTTGGAAAAAAGTGTCATCTGCCATCCAGTCAGCTTATTTATGTACAGACATCAACGGATCCAAAGTCGAGATAATGCGTATTAAAGCTGGCGGAAAAGTGCCCGCACATACCCATACTGGTGACGAGTACACTCTATTACTTAAAGGCAGCTTTTCAGATGAGGACGGTTTATATAATGAAGGAGACTTTCTTGTTAGAGACGAACGCCATATACACAGACCGGTAGTCACCAAGGATCGTGAATGTGTGTGCTTAGCTGTCACCGACGCACCTGTGAAATTTACTGGATTCTTTACCCGCTGGGTCAACCCCTTATTGCGACGGGGACATTTTCCCCTCTGATACAGTTTCAACGCATTGCTGCGGGCTGAGTTTGTGCTCCGCCACCGTAATACTACGTCCCAATTCCTATGGGTTTACACGGCGTCGCTAATAGCGGATGATTTTGCCCATCAATCCCACTAGCAAATATAGCCTTACGTATGACTAATGACCACAACACTCTATTTTCAAGGCTGCCATCAGTCGATAGCCTGCTATCGGACCCGACAATCAAAACAGCGGCAGAAAAATATGGTCACACGGCGACGGCCAAATCGATACGGGTAGCATTGCAAGACGTCCGCAATAATCATCACACATTGAGCCCCTCGATTTCCCGCCAAGAACTTACCCTGTTAATAGTCAATGCAGCAGCATTGGAACTCGACAAACTCAACCGCTACTCACTCACCCCCGTTTTCAATCTGAGCGGCACTGTTTTGCACACAAATTTAGGTCGCGCCTCCCTTCCCGATGAAGCAATCCAAGCAATGATTGCCGCGGCAAGGTCTCCAACGAATCTTGAATACGACTTGGCCACAGGCAAAAGGGGAAGCCGCGACAGCCACATTGAGTCGCTACTTTGCGAGCTAACCGGTGCAGAAGCGGCAACGGTTGTGAACAACAACGCCGCCGCCGTGATGGTGGCACTCAATTCATTATCCATGCGCAAGGAAGTGATTGTCTCTCGAGGCGAACTCATTGAAATAGGCGGAGCCTTTAGAATCCCAGAAATCATGAACCGAGCCGGTGCAAAATTGCGGGAAGTGGGCACAACAAATAGAACCCATCTACGAGATTATGAGAGCGCCATCAGTTCGCGGACAGGCCTGCTGATGAAAGTTCACACCAGCAATTACAGAATCGAAGGTTTTACTGCAGCCGTCGATGAGAAAGCGCTGTCGTTATTAGGGAAAGAAAACAGCATCCCGCTGATAATCGACTTGGGCAGTGGAACGCTGGCAGAATTAACAGACTACGGTTTACCCCATGAACCTATGGCCGGAGAAAGTATTACCTCGGGGGCAAACCTTGTCACTTTCAGCGGCGACAAACTCTTGGGCGGGCCGCAAGCGGGCTTGATCGTCGGCGACCGAGCCCTCGTTGAAAAAATAAAACGCAATCCAATGACCCGCGCATTGCGCGTTGATAAGGTCAGACTGGCCGCACTAGAGGCCGTTCTCAAACTCTACCTCATGCCTGAAAAACTGGGACAACGACTACCCGTTTTGCGAACGCTAACACGCCCCTTAAAAGAGATCCTGCGAACGGCCGAAAGCATTACCGCGTGCTTACGAGAATATCTTCCGAAGGATCTGGAAATCACAATCATCGACGGTGTTTCAGCCATAGGCAGTGGATCCTTACCCGGAGAAGAACTCGCCACAGGGATTGTTGTGATATCCCCAACAGGGAATAAAAAAGACAATGCGAAGAAAGTACGCCTACTTGAACAACAATTTCGATCTCTTCCGACTCCAGTCATTGGCAGGGTTAGCAACGGCAGCTTAATGTTCGATATGCGCTGCCTCGAAAACCCTAGCGATTTTATCGCTCAGTTAGATCAATCCTCGCTTTCAGATGACGTGACAACCAAGCAATGATTGTTGCAACAGCCGGGCATGTAGACCACGGCAAGACCTCCTTAATCAAGGCGCTTACCGGCACCGATACCGATACCGACAGACTACCGGAGGAAAAGAAACGCGGGTTAACCATCGAATTGGGATTTGCGTATTACCATCACAACGACACCGCTATTGGGTTTATCGATGTTCCTGGCCATCACCGGTTTATTGTCAATATGCTCACAGGAATAGCCGCCATTGATTTCGCACTACTAGTGATAGCGGCTGACGATGGCCCGATGCCACAAACACGCGAGCATTTGACCGCTCTCAACCTGATGGGGATAACTCACGCAGCGATCGTAATCACCAAGGCAGACAGTGTCAGTGAAGCACAATTGTCTGCTGTAAAAAAACAAGCGGACCAATTGGTTGGCAAAACAAATTTTGCCCAGAGCCCACAATTCACAGTCTCTTCGCTAAATGGTAATGGCATTGATTTGCTACGGGAACACATCGTTCAGCACGCACAATCAATACCCGCACGGAGTACTGAAGGAAACTTTCGACTCGCTGTAGACCGGCGTTTTGTTGTCGGTGGTATAGGGGTCGTAGTGACTGGCACTGTCCACAGCGGCTCTGTCGCTATTGGCGACGAAGTTGTTATTTCACCGAGTGGTCTGCGTGCCCGTATTCGCTCAATACACCAGGAAAACCGGGCTGTTGCTTGCAGCAGCGCGGGACATCGATGTGCGATTAACCTAACGGGGCCTGGTATCAATATAGATACAATCGCCACAGGGTCGTGGATAGTTCATCCATCTGCCCATCATCCAAGACTGCGATTTGATGGCAAACTCCGTGTGCTAAATAGCGAGAAAAAACCTTTGCAACACTGGACCCCGGTTCATGTACATATGGGTGCTGCGCACGTGACTGGGCGCGTTGCCGTGTTAACCCACGACAAGATCATTCTCCCTGGCGACGACGGTGACATTCAGATTGTTCTGGAAAATTCTATTCCCCTAATGTGGAATGACAAATTCATTGTCCGCGACCAATCAGCAACTCGTATTATTGGTGGGGGTTACATTATTGACCCCAATGCATCTGCGCGAAACAGAGGTAAAAGCTGGCGACAAAACGATAGAGATGCCCACAATCTACCAAACGCTAGTGACGCGCTAATTCAACTGACAACCAGTCATCCCGAAGGATATCTCGCCATTCCGTTTTTAAGCGGAAGAAATCTCAGCGACAACCAACAGCTCAGCATACTAAATACGCTAGATGCCAATCTGACAACAGTAAAAAGCGGTCATCATCTGATTTTGCTCACCAAATCACGCTGGCAACAGCTAAGTGACGAATGCCTAGAGTTACTCACTTCATTCCATTGCGACAATGTAAATCTGCTGGGATGCTCTCCCGACGTTCTTTTTCAGTCTCTGGCAACCAATGTCATGAAACCAGTATTCCGTGAAATTGTTACGGAACTACGCCAGCGGGGATTAGTTAATCACAGCGGCCAGGTTTTGCATCTTCCCGACCACAATCCCTGCCTGACTGACGAAGATGCCGTTTTTCTAGCGAATCTTCTAATGCTTACCCCGAAACATCAACTTTGCCCGCCTGTGGCACATGAAATTGCCGATAAAATGTTCATGGACCCAACAGATCTTTTACAAAAACTGGATTATCTATCATCGATGGGAGCACTAATAGGTATTCAACAACAACGGTATTTTTCACCGGAACAAATGCAGGCAATCGCACAGCACGCCGAGACTCTTTTCAAAACAGATACCCTTCAAGGGTTTACCGCAGCAGACTTTAAAAATGCGACAGGAATTGGTCGACGCCCCACCATTCAAATTCTCGAATTTTTCGACCGGTCTGGACTTACCCACCGACAAGGTAACTATCGCACTCTTCTCCGCTCCGTTTCAGACGTTTTCGGGAATAGTCGATCCAGCGCTCAGCACTGACCTTTCGAGCACAACCACACAGACAACCAAGTCGCGACACCTGCATCAGCTTTTCCAGAAGCCTCCAATGACGATTGATAGCCTATTAGTGAACGTCTTCCCATCTCGATGAAGGCCTATATTTGTTCCAATACTCGGCAACAACTCCGTTAAGGCTGGAATTTTTACAGCAAGACATTTATTCTTTGCGATGTCTAATTTAGAATTCATCAACAACGATTGACTAACAAGGTGCATCTATGGAACTGAAAGATAAAGTTGCCGTTATAACCGGTGGCAGCGGTGGTATTGGCCGAGCAATGGCTAAAGCATTTCTCAAAGAAGGTGCTAGCGCCATAGTACTAGTGGATCTGAGTGAAGAGGCCGTCAAAGCCGCCACCAGCGAGCTAGGATGCGATGGAGAAGTTTGCGATGTCACCGATGAAGATCAACTGGCCGCCGTTGTTAAGCGCACGCTGGATAAATATGGTCGCATTGACGTGTTTTGTTCAAATGCTGGAGCTGGAGCTGGCGGACTGCTAACCGATGCATCAAACGATATATGGCAAAAACAATGGGACCTCCATGTTATGTCGCACTTATATGCCGCAAGAGCGGTGTTGCCAGGCATGCTTGAACGTGGCGATGGCTATCTACTGAACACCGCCTCAGCGGCAGGCTTACTGGCTGCCATCGGATCTGGACCCTACACCGTCACGAAAGGTGCGGCGATTAAACTGGCTGAGTTTTTATCCATTACTCATGGTGACGAGGGTATTAAAGTTTCAGTATTATGTCCTCAGGGTGTCAATACGGCGATGGCACCAAGAAGCCTGGGGGATGGTCAAACTGACGGTA
>CAYNZI010000057.1:0-9750 GCA_964401565.1 uncultured Spongiibacteraceae bacterium | reverse complement strand
TAACAGTTTCCATCGATATGACCAAGGCCGAGCAGCTAAGCGATGCATTCCGAGCCATTAATCCCGGCTGTACTATTCCGGTGTTAAAATTGGACGACGGCACAGTGCTCACCGAGAATGCGGGTATTGCAGCCTTCCTTGAGGCCGAATATCCCAACCCTCCCATGCTGGGCGCCACCGCGGTAGAAAAAGGCCTGGTTGCCAACTGGGCGGCGAAGGTAGAACTGGAGGGTCTAACAGCCGCCGCAGAGACCCTGCGAAACTCCTCTCCGGGAATGAAAGACCGCGCCACCACTGGGCCCGTCAATTACCCGCAAATACCGGAACTGGCGGAACGCGGCCTTGCCCGCCTCAATACATTCTTCGATATGCTAGATGCGAGACTGGAAGGTCGTGACTTTATCGCTATCGACAGTTTCTCCAATGCTGATATTACCGCCGCCGTAGTGGTCGACTTCGCCGCCTGGGTCAAGGTTGTACCCCAAGAGCATCATAAAAACTTGATTCGCTGGCGTGAGTCTTTAAATAGTCGGCCCAGTATGTCACTCTGAATGTCTGATAAAAATCGCCCGGAAATGCCACTAATAACTAATAACTAATAACTAATAACTAAAGAGCATGTAATTGTGACTATCAGCGAATCCAAAAACTTATCCAAAAATCTATGGGATGTCACGCGACTTGCCGGCTCACTGGGTGCCGAAGTTCGAGGGATCAAATTGGCGCAGGCCACGGATACCGACATTGCCGAAGTGAAACGTCTGCTCAACGAACATATGGTGTTGTTTTTCCCTGAACAGTTTCTTAGTGTTGACGAGCATGTAGCGTTTGGCGCACATTTTGGCCCGCTGGAAGGGCACCCTAACCTTACCAATGCTGACAGCCATCCTAAATTGTTTGAACTACGAGCAAGCCAGGGTGGTGTTGCCGACGAATGGCACACGGACATTACATTTCAGGAACAGCCCGCACTGATGTCAATCCTTAAAATGGTAAAATGCCCGGAAAGCGGCGGCGATACGATGTGGACAAATTTGTGCGATGCATTTGATGCGCTATCACCCCCGATGCAGGAAATGTGTATGGGGCTATCGGCATTGCATGACGCCCACCCCCACGATCGCGCCGACAAAATGGCTATACACCCGGTGGTGCGTATTCACCCGGAAACCGGGCGCAAGGCTCTCTATGTGAACGAACACTTCACCCGTCGAATTGTCGAAATAAGTGCGGTTGAAAGCGACACACTACTGCGATTTTTGACGCGCTGGGTGCAAAGCCCTCGCTTTACCGTTCGCTACCACTGGACTGAAGGAGCTATCGGTATGTGGGACAACCGATGCACGCAGCATTATGTGCTCAATGATTTTTCTGAAGAACGCATCATTCAGCGGGTCACTGTCATGGGCGATCGGCCGGAGGGTCCCGGGCCCAAATGGGAGCCCTGGACAAAAGAAGCGGCAATAACAGCGATGAGTCGTCACGACAGGCAATTGGGTCGTTTTTTAAGAAAACGCCCTGAAGACTAAAAGATAGTTTATTGTAAGCGGTAGAGATTCTACCGCTTAGCTTCTCTCCACATCAACCACATCGGCGGGCAGCCCTCAGCAGGACTAATTTCTTCGATCACTTCGAAACCATAACGCCGGTAAAATGGAATATTCCTCTCTTTGCTACTTTCCAAATAAGCAGGCATTGAATCTGCATCCACTCGCTGTAGGCTCGCTTCCATCAAACGGCCACCAACGCCTTTACCCTGCCGAGTTTGAATCGCGCCAATGGCATGCAAATAATAGTGCGGCTCACGAGGATGTTTGGTGTGCAGGGTTTCTCCCACTTTCATTCCACGAATCATTGATCCAAATCCACCATTGCGAAACATTAAGGCCGCTATATCCAGACTCTTCCACAGCGAAATATTGTTAGAGACGCCTGGTGGCAACCAAAGTGCACCGCCACTGTGATCATCCATCACCCAACCAAAACCGGATTCCAAATAACATTTTTTGGCCTCTAGCTCATAGAATTTGGCCAGCGGGTCGGCGCTCCCAAATACCCACAAATTAATCGGATCATCGGAAAAACTGTCACCAATAATACGGCCGATTAACTGATGCTCACCAACGCTCAAAGACCTTACTTCGGTCATGATTTTAACCCTCTTTTCGTATGAACTATGGCAGAAAACACCCTGCATTTTGCACTAAATGATTTATCGATGGCCGATACTCTACCACCAGACTCGAAGTAAGCCACGAAACAGGTTAAATTTAGTCCCCGTGAAAACTTAACTGGAGTGTCAATGGAACACACGCAAGCGTTCGTTGTTTCAGATATCAACGAAAATCACCAAGTGCTACGAGATCGGTTTCAGGAACTGGGCTATTTATACCTCAAAAAATACGTCAGTACCAAAGATTGCAAAAGCATGCTTACCTCGTTTCTAGACGTGCTGAAGCCCTATGTTGCCCAGGGTATAGATAGCCAGCTGCCGGCCCTCTGTGGCAAACCCTTTAGCGAAACCGACCCGGTATGGGATGAGGTTTACCCGAAGATACAATCGCTAGAGGGGTTTCACCGTTTTTTTCATCAAGACCCTATTATCGATTTGATGAAGATAGTGGCTGGTGATGAGGTTTTTGTATACCCGATAAAAATGGCTCGCATTTCAACACCGAAGAAAATAGGTCACGAAACACCCCCGCATCAAGATGCTTACTCCCATCACGCAGGCCCGACAATGGCGGGAATATGGGTGGCACTACAGGACATATCTGAGCCAATGGGACGTGTTAAAGTTCTACCTGGGTCTCATAAAAAAGGCGTCAGACCCGTTTTTTCCACGCAGGGAGTTGGCGGTATTCAATGCGAAATTTACCCGGATGAAACAAACTGGCATGTCTCTGATTACGAACAGGGCGACGTCTTAATATTCCATTCTTGTTGTGTTCATAAAGCCGAGCCAAACAGAACCAAAAATACCGTCCGCATGAGTATCGATACACGTTTTTGCGATTACGGTGCCCCGGTATTCTCTACCAACCTTGAACCACATCACGGCTGGAGGATTGACAACCTCAACTGGGAATCCATCTATAAAAACTGGCAGTCCGAGCAGTATCAATATTACTGGAAAGACTATCCAAATTTGTTTTAACCAAAGACCTGCAGAGAGCAAAGAATTCGGACCCATCATTAACAGCAATTAACAGGATTATCGCGGTAGGTTGTGTTTATACTTCAGATCGACGAAATAAGCTTTCATCAGCCAATAACATCAATAATAAATGCAGGTTCGAACCTGCCAAGGATGAGCGTATGTATGACGTAGTGATTAGTGGTGGCACAGTATTTGATGGTTCCGGCACCCCAGGAAAACAAGCCGACATTGCCATCACGGGTAACAAAATTACCGGTGTAGGCGATTTTTCTTCGTCAGAAAGCCACCAGCGAATAGACGCAAGCGGCTGTATTGTCACGCCCGGCTGGGTCGATGTTCACACTCATTACGATGGCCAGGCAACCTGGGACCCTATTCTGGCACCCAGCAGTTGGCATGGTGTCACCACCGCGGTCATGGGAAATTGTGGTGTTGGGTTTGCCCCCGTACGCCCCGGTAAAGAGCAGTTCCTGATCGAATTAATGGAGGGGGTTGAAGACATTCCCGGCTCAGCACTTGCTGAAGGAATGGATTGGACCTGGGAAACCTTTCCAGAGTATCTCGATACACTGGAGTCGATGCCAAGGGCCATTGATATCGCAACGCAAGTCCCTCACGGCGCGGTACGTAGTTATGTCATGGGAGATCGTTGCAATACTAACGTCCAACCCACTGACGATGACTTGCAAGAAATGGCAACGATTGTCAGGGAAGGTATGGAAGCTGGCGCACTGGGGTTTTCTACATCTCGCACGCTATTACACAAAGATAAGCACGGCGTTGAAGTGCCCGGAACTTATGCCCCTGCCGAAGAAATGCGCGCGTTAGGCAGTGCACTTAAGGGCCTGGACCACGGCGTATTTGAGTTGGTTTCTGATCACTTGGGCGAAGAGAGCGAGTGGGAATGGCTCTGTGAGGTGGGAAAAGAAACCGGGCGGCCCATTACCGTTGTCTGGACATCGGCCGAAGCCTTTAAAGGCAACCAGTTCATCGCATTGGCAGAAGACGCTGAGAAAAAGGGCATTAAGGTTATGCCTCAAATAGCAGGTAGACCAACTGGAGTACTGCACGGCTTGCAGTCTAGCTTCCACATTTTTGTCGGCCACCCCACCTATATCGAGTCTATTGCCCCCCTGCCCCTTGAAGAACAAATTGCCAAATTGGCGACACCCGAAGTAAAAGCACAAATTTTGTCAGAAAAAAGCCTAATGGAAATCTCACCCTTTGGTGTTAGCTGGGAAGACTTACTGCACTACGTTTTTCCGCTCGGAGAAAAACCTGACTACGAACCACCACGAGAGCACAGCATTGCTGGCATTGCAGAAACTGAAAAACTAGACTCGATTGAAGTTATGTACGATTTGCTAGTCGCCGACAGTGGCAAAGAGCTTTTCTACCAACCCCTCAACGCCTACGAAAACTATGACTTTAGTTTCTTCGAGTCGGTGCTCACCCACCCTGGCGTTCTTTTCGGACTGTCTGATGGCGGTGCCCACTGTGGCGTTATCGCCGATGCCGGTATGCCCTCGTTCATTCTAACTCACTGGTGCAGAGACCGAAAGAGAGGCCCTCAACTGCCGCTGGAGCTAATGATTAAAAAGCTCAGTCATGATACCGCAACAGCATATGGTATGTCAGATCGCGGGCTATTAGCTGAAGGTTATATGGCTGATGTTAATGTCATCGATTTTGACAAACTGCAGTTGCAACGTCCAACCGCAGAGTACGACTTGCCTGCCGGTGGACGACGACTGGTACAACGGGTTGACGGTTATCGCTATACCTTAAAATCCGGTGTCACCACGTTTATTGATGGCGAACACACCGGCGCACTGCCGGGCACACTAGTGCGAGGCGGGAAGGCCGCATAACAACTGACTATTATTTCTAATAGCCAGAAACAAAAAAAGCAGGCCAATGGCCTGCTTTTTTATATACAAACATTACCCCCCAAACAGGGAAGCAACTATGTATTAAGTGTTGCCTTAGATGGCAACGATGTTTTCAGCTTGTGGGCCTTTCTGGCCAGCTGTAACAGTAAACTCTACGCGTTGGCCTTCAGCCAAAGTTTTGAAACCTGAGCTTACGATAGCGCTAAAGTGAGCGAAAACGTCTGGGCCTGATTCTTGCTCGATAAAGCCAAAACCTTTAGATTCGTTAAACCATTTTACTGTGCCAGTAACTGTATTAGACATAATAATATCCTGATATTTAATTTAAGTGTGCCGTTAGGCTTGGGTAGCGGAAAAATAGACTGCAACTTAGAAACCAAATGTCGAAGAATTACGAATAAAACAGCGAAATGGTGTGTATTGAAAAGACTTTCTTTCTAGCTGGGACGAAACATATCGTCTAAATACACCAAAGTCAAACAGTTTCGAGGGTGTTATCGGCTAAATAATTGAGGGCCAGCCCGCCAGCACAGTTCAAATCAATTCACCGTCTCGGCTAACAAATGCAAATATCCACGCCTCATTGGATAGCTGCATTCACTAGAGAAATTTGCTTAAAGAGAAGACGCTATTGATGTCGGTTGCTCAGATTGTAGTTTGGCGTAGGCCGCCTGTTTTTGTCGGGCCGTACTTCCTGTCCCGTCAGGTGTCCAGCCAGGAGGCATTGCGCAATACAATATTTTATTACGTACTCCACTTGCCCCACGAACATCTTTAAACAACTCGATCCAGCCATGCAGACTCGCCTTTATCGGGTTATAGGTATTGATCTGCTCAGGAATGCCAAAAATGGGGGACTCCACTTCAGCTTCAAAAGTACCAAAAAGCCGATCCCAAAAGATAAAGGTTCCGCCGTAATTTTTATCAAGATACTGAACATTACAGGCGTGGTGAACCCGGTGGTGTGACGGCGTTGAGAAAACCCACTCAAATAGTGACGGTAGCTTGTTGATTTTCTTGGTATGCACCCAAAACATATAGATTAAATTCAACTCTAACGCGGCTAAAACCATAAAAGGATCAAACCCCACCAACACCAACGGACTGTAGAAAAAAGCCTCCATAAATGGCTCAGCAAAAGATTGCCTCAGTGCTGTGCCTCCCATATTAAATTCCTGGCTGGAGTGATGGTTCACATGTGCAGCCCAGGCAAACCGTATTTCGTGGATAAAACGGTGAAGCCAATAAAAAAGGAAATCGACAGCAATAAAGGCGGCGATAAAAACCAGCCAACTCGTGCCCATATCAAAAATAGCATATTCATGTGCCAACATAAGAAGGAACAGGGTCGTCCCTTTCATCAGCAATTTAGTAACCGTGTAAAACCCTCCCATCGTTAAGCTGCACAGCGTGTCCTTGAGCTTATAGCTACCTGCCTTACTATACAGATCAACCGACAGTTCAATGATAATCAAACCAACATATATAAATACTGATATAGCTGTGATTTGCATTCCAATTTCTTGCCACATATCAACCTCTCATTATTATTATCACGTTTGTCCGTCGACTATTTTCTATCGTATGCAGGTCGCGATGGTGCTTGGCCAACAGGCATGATTTCCATCCTATTAATATTCACATGCTTGGGCTGCTCTAACACCCAAGTCACACTATTGGCAATATCAACAGGTTGCAAGGCATCAATCCCTTCGTACACCTTATCAGCTTTTTCTCTATCACCCTTAAACCGCACCAGCGAAAATTCACTTTGCCCAACCATACCAGGCTCTATACTGGTAGCCCGAACGGGTGTCCCCAACAAATCGGCCTTCAAGTTTAACGTAAACTGCTCAACAAAGGCCTTGGTGGCACCGTATACATTGCCACCCTGATAAGGGTAAGTGCCGGCGATAGAACCAATATTGACGATATGCCCACTATGTCGCGACACCATTCCCGGTAATAACAATCGCGTAATATAGGCCAAGGCCACGCAGTTCACATTGATCATTGTTTCCCAGTCATTCCAATCAGCTTCCTGCGCCCCTTTTAAACCCAGAGCCAAACCCGCATTGTTAACCAGAATATCAACCTCCGAGAATTTTTCTGGCAGCTGCTCCAATGCGGCAGACAATTTGCTTTTATCTGTTATATCGCAAGCGATAACGTGACTCTCGGTGATGGCTGCAAGTTCTTGCTGCAACTGCTCCAGCTGCTCCAGCTGCTCTTCACGTCGAGCCACCAAAATCAGCTTCACACCTCTTTGCGCTAACGATTCTGCGATCGCCTTACCTATTCCAGTCGAAGCGCCGGTAATCAGAGCAACTTTATAATCCACGCTAAATTTCCTTTTCCCAAAGTACGTCAATAGAATATCGTAATCACACTGTAGCAACTTCGCAATCTGACTATTGTGTGTCAACCATTTTAAAACCGACCTAACTTCAAGTCAGGCTCCGTCTCTGTCTGTACATATGCGTCCCGACTGGTAACATAGCCATTTTTTCAAGGATACAATCATGGCATTTTATGAACTCAGGCAATATAAAATTCTTCCTGGGCAGATGGACAGGTGGGTTGCCTATATGGAAGAAACTATTATTCCATTTCAGGTTTCAAAAGGCATGGTTATTACCGGTAGCTTCCGTCACGAGAGCGATGACTCCGTCTATATATGGACCCGCCGTTTCGAGAGTGACGAGCAGTGTACGGCGCTCTATGCAAGCGTGTATGAAAGCGACACATGGAAGAATGATATTGGGCCGTTGATTCTGGAAATGATGGATCGGAGCGCAATCCAGGTGACCCGGATTGTGCCGACAGCAAAAAGTGTCGTTCAGTAGTTCACATCACACTGACAACCATGTCATTACATCACTCGTTGTGGGGCAATACCTGAAGTTCAATTTTTCTAAATTGTATGGGATGACTTTCAGACTGCAGCGATATATACCCACTCGACAACATGGCATTACCGGAGGCCTGCGCAATAAGAGATTTTGCATTCTTATCTCGCGGGTCAAGTTGAGGACGTGTGTACGCCATCACTAATTCATCATTAACAAAGTGCTTGATACTATCATTACCCCTGACCTCAACCTCGACATTAACCCATTGATCACCGTGAAAGGTTTGTGACACCGAATCAATACAATGTCTGGTCTTGGTTTTTCCTTCCATCTCAATATGCGTTCCCGGCGAGCACATATTCGCCGTACTGCGAGACCTCGTACCACCGCCGCCCAGCAGTTGAACCTCTATTGAAACAGGGAATTCCTGATCCTTTCCCATACTCGCAGGGTCCTGACTGTGAACCATAATCCCACTATTTCTAAACGCCCAACCAGCGCCCCCTTTGACCTGCTCGCCAACAAAACGGTATTGCATGCGAAAGCGGTAATGAGAATAGGGGGTTTTATATATCAGGTGACCAAACTTATTTCCAAATTTTTCGTAGCCTTCGTATGAAACGGTCAACAGCCCGTCTTCTACACGGAATGTGTCTGAGGGATTCTCACCTAAAGGATGGTAGCGAACTTTAGCAATCCAACCATCGAGGTCCTTACCGTTAAACAGACTCATCCACTGAGGCTCTTCGTCAGCGACACTGAACGAAGCCACCCCAAGTAATAAAACCATCGCGATGAGTCTTACCGAAATAACATAATTAGCCATTGAGTCATTCCTCTATACTGTGTTGTTATGATTTTTTTTGCGGCGGCTATTTCGACGAAACTACCCTCCTTCAGATAAGTTTTAGTCATCATGTGCCGAACCTGATTTTTCCGTTATCATGGTAGCAGTTTGTCACTATAAGAATAATGGAAAATACCGTGAAACTACTATCAAAATTAATAGCCACCACTTTAAGCGCGCTGTTCGCCAGCTTATTATTGTCGCCATACTCCCACGCCGATACCCCTCTTCAGCCACCGAATATTATTATTATATTTGCCGACGACATGGGTTACGGCGACATAGGAGCCTATGGCCATCCGACTATACGCTCTCCCAATCTGGACAAGATGGCCGCCGAGGGCATCAAATGGACCAACTTTTACGCAGCATCCAGTGTTTGCACACCTAGCCGTGCAGGTTTGTTGACAGGACGGCTACCTGTTCGTAGCGGCATGGCACACGACAAAATTCGAGTGCTCTTTCCCACCTCAACAGGTGGACTGCCACAAACAGAAATCACCATTGCCAAAGCACTGAAAGAGAAAGACTACCGCACAGCATTAATCGGGAAATGGCATCTCGGTCATCTTGCTGGATTCCAACCGCTGGATCATGGTTTTGACGAATATTTTGGCATTCCCTATAGCAATGACCTCGACCTTAAACAAGGGCTTAGTTATATTCAAACGGTTACCCATGCAAAAGACGGAGACTTTAATGTTCCGCTAATGCGAAACCGCGACATTATCGAGCGGCCAGCCGATCAGAACACCATTACCAAACGCTATACTCAAGAAGCCGTCAGCTTTATCAAGAAAAACAGCCATCAGCCCTTCTTTCTCTATCTTGCCCATTCCATGCCCCACGTGCCGCTTTTTGCCTCTGAGCAATTTCGCGGTAGTAGTGACCGAGGGCTTTACGGAGATGTCATCGAAGAAATAGATTGGAGTGTTGGCCAGGTATTGAACACTCTGTCGGAAGAGGGGCTTAGCGAAAACACCTTAGTCGTATTCACTC
>CAYNZI010000056.1:0-9770 GCA_964401565.1 uncultured Spongiibacteraceae bacterium | reverse complement strand
GTTGCCCGCTGTTGCGATAGCACAGCGTATTCATCAGCGGCTTCGCGACTGATGTTGTATTCTGTTGCGAGGTTCTCCGCCGTTTCAATCATCCCGGAGATCTTGCCAAACCGGGCTTCCGGCTGTGACCTTACCCGCCCTCGCTCCAACCGGTCGTGCATGGTTACTGATCCCGAGCGCGCACCGCCGCGCATACTGGTGGTGTAGTACTCCACGTTACTCATACTTTCGGCACCACCGGCAATCACCACATCCGCAACACCGGTCTGAATCATCATTGCCGCGTTGGCAATGGCTTGCAGGCCGCTACCACAGCGGCGGTCTATCTGTGTTCCTGATACATGCAAAGGCAGCCCCGCAGCCATTGCGGCCCAGCGGCCGATACAGGGAGCCTCACCACTACCGTAACCTTGTGCAAATACAACCTCTTCAATTCTATCCGGGTCAACGCCTGACCGAGAGACTAGCTCCTTAATGACAATCGCGCCCAAGTCCTCAGCTTGCAAAGACTGCAAACTGCCCAAATATTTGCCAACGGGTGTACGTAGCGGTTTAACAATTGCAGCTCTTCTCATTGTGTTCTCCTTAGAAAGTAACGGAATACTATCATTGGCGAGGCGTATAGAAAAAGGGAAACTCGCTCTCGGTAATAGCGTAACTGGGTTGCCCGGCATTTTTCCCTTCTCACGCTACCCGAGTAATGTCATCAGCGCAGGCAGCTAATTATTGCTACTACCATCGGTGTCTCGTAATATTAGTGCCTCCGGCTCTCTCCCGCCGCCTAATAATGATCGATCGTTTTCGAAAAGGACCGATGCTGTTATGTCCCAATCTTCCCTGGACTCCACAAACTCACCTAAGCAAACCGCTGCGCACGAAGCCTACCAGAAAAAATCCTATCGTTACTACGCGCTGGCGGTACTCACGCTCATTTACGTTTTCAATTTTGTTGACCGGCAAATCATCGTCATCTTGTCTGAATATATCATTGAAGACCTGGATCTCACTCTGACCCAATATGGGATGTTGTCCGGTATCGCCTTTGCCGCTATCTACTGCGTTTTTGGTATCCCTATTGCCCGTATGGCTGACACGGGAAATAGACGCAATGTTATTGCCGTATCGGTAACTATATGGAGTCTATTTACCGCGCTCTGTGGCTCGGTGCAAAATTTTTGGCAACTGTTTGGTGCGAGATTTGGTGTCGGCATCGGTGAGGCTGGCGGCAGCCCACCGGCACACTCGATGGTATCGGATATATTTCCAGTGTCTGAGCGCGCGACAGCATTGTCGATCTACTCAATGGGCGTCTATGGCGGCATTTTGGTTGGCTACGTTGGTGGCGCATATCTGGTGCAATGGTTTGATTGGCGCGTTGCCTTTGTGGTCGTCGGTTTGCCGGGAATACTATTGGCCATTTTGCTGAAGTTAACGGTCAAGGAACCACCGAGAGGCTTTTCTGAGACTCGAGTCGATTCCGCGGACACCTCAGTTAAGGACGTTCTGGCCTTATTGTGGTCGCGCAAGGCGTTCAGGCATTTATCATTCGCCTGTGCGTTACACGCCTTTGTGACTTATGGTGTTGGCAATTTCATGGTGATCTTTTTAAGTCGTGTTCACGATATGCCAACGATTGACATTGGTAAGTACTACGGTTTAGTCGCCGGCATTGGTGGTCTCGCGGGAACGCTTGCCGGCGGCTGGCTCTCCGACACGCTGTCAAACAAGACGGGGAACAAAAATTGGTACATCTGGATTCCGTTTATCTCGACCCTGGCGGCTATTCCATTTGCGCTGATCACCTTTCTCGTCATGGAAGGAGGTGTTGCCGCCACACTGTCATGGTTTATACCGGTATTTTTTGGTGGTTTCTATCTGGCACCCTGCATTGCCATGACACACGGCATGGTCGGCCTGCGCATGAGGGCTATGTCGTCGGCAGTACTGTTTTTTGTTCTCAATTTAATTGGTTTGGGGTTAGGACCCATTTTGACAGGATGGGCAGCGGACCTACTGGAGCCCCGATATGCTACTGATGCTATTCGTTATGCCTTATCACTAACGATTTTGGTCAACGTGTGGTGTGCTTTCCACTACTATATGTGCACTCGGACATTAAAACACAGTTTGGATAATGCGCCTGCGTAAACGATAGCTATCGCTTACGCTCTGACGGGAATCAATGGGGAAAACTCTCATTGATTCATTTACCGTCTACGCACTCGCACTAGGCCGCGCTTTAACCCGCTCATACCACGCCACTATATTCTTATTGTTTTCATTTAACGGTTGCCCTACTTGACTGCCGAACTCTAAAAATACAAAAAGGAGAATATCGGCGAGAGAAAAACGACCACCGCAAATATATTCTTTTTCTTCCATCAACCCGTCTAGCCACGTCACTTTTTCTTGTGTGAGGGCTTTCAAGTCGTCGGCGGCGTGTGGAATGAGCCGCATACGGTCTTTGAATATCGCCTCTCCTTCAGCGTATCGAAATGCATTGACCAAGTTTTCTAGAATGCCATGATCAATTCGTCGCACCCACATTCTGGTTTCTGCGCGCTGCTCTGGCGACGTTCCAATTAAACTCGAAGGGCCCGTGATTTCGTCCAGGTATTCACAGATAGCCGTGACCTCTGAAATAACCTCTCCACTATCCATTTGCAAAGCCGGTAATTGGCCCGCTGGATTAAGTTTCAAATACTCTCCCTGACGATTTTCTGCCGCCATAAGGTCAACTTCTTGTAGCTGAAGATCGGCACCGCATTCTGCAGCAAACATACGAACTACTTTTGGGTTAGGTCCCATTGAATTGAATAATTTCATGGTCATTGTTCCTCAGTCAGTGATTTTATTGTCGCTATTTTCTCTATTTATAACAAACTTAGCGCTTAACGACCCATGTAACCATGTGTCTCGACATCAATAGCGTCCGGTTATCCTATTCGCTCCCTGCCGGTTTTAACCGAACAAATAGTGCCATCAAGGCAACAGCCACACCGCCGGCAACAATACCCGATATCGCATTGAACATACTGACGGTAAACCACTCGGGGGCATACATTAATAAAGGTGCACTCTGGAAAAACTCCATGAGATAGTGGAGTACATCGTGGGAGCCGGGAATACCGTGAACCAGAATACCTCCGCCGACCAAAAACATCGCCGCGGTACCAACAACAGATAATGTTTTCATCAAATAGGGGCAAGCGCTCAAAATAAACTGACCAAAAGATCGAATAACCCGCCCTGATATTCCCGCAACCTTGAACGCCATTAAATGCATTCCCGCATCATCCAATTTAACGATGCCGGCCACGATACCATATACCCCGACTGTAATCACCGCGGCAATCAGAGAAACAACCAGCGCCTGCTGACTGAAGGTAGAATTCTGGACTGTTCCCAACGCGATAACGACTACCTCTGCAGACAAGATAAAATCCGTCCGTACGGCACCCTTAATTTTGTCCTTTTCAAAAGCCACCAGATCAAACGCCGGATCACTTAGCTTCTCGAGCAATACTTGATGCTCTTCTTCACGGCCGTTGTCATCATGAAAAACACTATGCGCGACTTTTTCGAAGCCCTCAAAACACAGATAAATACCCCCTAACATGAGTAATGGCGTAATAATCCACGGAACGAAAGCACTCAACAGCAACGCCCCCGGCACAAGAATCAGCTTGTTCTTTGCCGAACCTTTAGCAACCGCCCAGACCACCGGCAGCTCGCGTTCTGCGCGAACGCCCGAAACCTGCTCTGCATTTAGCGCAAGATCATCGCCTAAAACACCGGCGGTTTTTTTCGCCGCTATTTTTGTTAATATCAATACGTCATCTAACAACGTTGCAATATCGTCAATTAACGCTAATAAGCCCGCACTTGCCATTACCCAAATAACCCCATCTGTTGATCGGTAATTGCTGCCAAACTATCTTGAAAGAAATACAGAATTCCGTCTGCAACAGGCGCCAATTGTTTATCAATATAGTGCTGATAATCAACTTGCGACACCTGACTATCAACAGGCTCAGACCCATTGATAGTCATAACATATTCTATCCAATCTCCCCGCCGTACTTTTTTTCCCGCAATCACGGATTTTCTTGCTGCCTGCACATGCGGGGGAACATTTTTCTGATAATCGTCTATTTTCCTTCGTAGACGCTTGCGATATATCAGCTTATCGTCAAAGCCTCCACCCATTACTTTCTGAACGGTTTCTTTAATGAAATCGCGATAGGGTTCATCAAAAAATATTCGTCTATACAGTTCATATTGAAAGTCTCTGGCCAATCTCGTCCAGTCGGTACGCACAGCTTCCAAACCTTTAAAAACCAATTCCGGTTTGCCATTCTTCCAAACCACCCCCGCATAGCGCTTCTTGCTGCCCTCATCAGAACCCCGAACAGTTGGCATCAAGAAACGCTGATACAAGGTTTCAAATTCTATTTCCAGCGCGCTTTCAATTCCATATTCTTTCGACAGCCTCTCTCTCCACCAATGATTCAATTGAGATTCTAGCTGTCGTCCATATTTGGCAGCCTGATCAGGATCGTCTATATTCTTAAACCAGACAAAAACAGAATCCGTATCGCCATAGATGACTGGCCATCCCTCCTGTTCAATGAATACCGCAGTTTGCTGAATAATTTGGTGGCCTCGTCGAGTAATCGAACTCGCCAGTCGCGAATCAAAAAAGCGACAACCACCAGTACCGAGAACGCCGTAGAAGGAATTCATAATGATCTTTATCGCTTGAGAAAGCGCGGTGTCTTGACTCTCTTTCGCTTGATCGCGCAACTGCCAAAGCTCAGTAATTAGATCCGGCAAGATACTGTCTGCTTTGGAAAACCAAGCACCCTTGTATCCCGGCACTAGATCTGATTGATCCAATTCTTTATTCAAGCCTACAGCCAAACCCAGTGGATCTATTTTGAAACTACGAATAATACTGGGATACAGGCTTTTAAAATCCAGTACAGCAACATTTTTATATATTCCCGGCTGGGAATTCATCACAAAACCACCGGGACTGTGTTCGATTTCGTCCGACAAATGGCCATTAGGCGCAACATAACCCTTGCGATGCAACAAAGGTAAATAACGAAAGTCAAAAGAGGCGACAGAGCCACCTATCCTATCCAGTGGCAAGCCAGTAATCCGCGTTCTAGCGATAGCAAAATCGATCAGCTTTGTTTTATTGAAAATATCCCAAACCAATCGACAATCTTGGACGTTATATTTTGCCAATGACATTTTGTCGGTAGTAAATAAGTCAGTGATCGCATCTCCGCGACTGTTCCCTTGAATAAGTTTTCCGTCGCCTAATAACTCATGTGCCACATTATTCAGGGAGAAACTTTCAAAACGGTAGAATGCGGCTTTCAATAACTCAATGCCATCAAGCACAACCCGCCCCGGCACCGATATTGCCCGCCGGTCACCGTCATCGCCCAACAACCGCCAATGTGCCGTGGCTTCTCTGCCTCGTCGGCCTCGCCCCAAACGAAAAGGAATACGATATTTCTGGCACACTCTTTCCAAAAACCACATATCAAAATTGACCACATTCCAACCAATAATAATATCGGGGTCATAATCCGACAGCCAGTCGAAGAATCTTAACAGCAGGGATTTTTCGTCGGTAAAAACTTCGACATCGTCGGCTACCCATTGATCGGAAATCATCAAAACAAGCCGGTATTCCTCACCATTTTCACAGGCATAGAGGCCAATGGAATACAGGGTAATGTTATCCATCGCTGTTTCAATATCCAGTGATATCGTTTTCAATGTCGGTAAAAAATGACTGGTCTTCATGGCGGCATGGCTAACAGTTTGAAAGTTTGCCACTGTCTTTTGTTCGCCGCTGAAACGTGCCGACCCCCTGATGAAACGCTCCATCAAAAATCGATCATGAGGATTAATATCAGACTCATACGGCGTGAGCCCAGCAGCTAACAGACGGTCTCTGGCTTCACGTAATTTTCGTTGGGATAAAAAGTAGCCGGCAAAAACAGGCTGTAAATCGAAATCCTGCATGGCGACATCGCCGCAAGACCATCCGGGAAAATCCTTCAGTAACAACTCGCTTTCTATTTTTTGATCGAATGGTAGGAAAAGAACTGACTTCTGCGCGGGAGGGAAAATCTGTACGGGGCCTTCGTCAGACGCAAGCCAGTATTCAAGCTCTACACCGGCACGACTATCTCGCCAATGCCGGGTTAAAACAAAACCTTCCTGACTCTCCATTTGGCCCGTTTAATCTATATGTTACTGAGGAAAGCTTTCATTTTCGGGTCGGAGAAAAGTCGATTGAGCGTGCTGGATAAGATCGCATTAACCATTTCCTCATTGCGCTCCATACTGGGAGTCACTACTGTTTGACGCTCTGTACTACTTTTATACTGACCGGTATAAATCTCGTTACCTGCTGTCATCTCAAGTTTCAAAATCGCATTCAACTTCACTTTTTTGCCCACTGATTGCTCAAGGGTATCGTAGCTCAAGGTATCGATAATGATTTTTACCGTCGCCGTATCGGCATCGATACTATTGGTATTAAAACCCTGCACCGCCAATCTCGCTTCAGCGGCTCCAGTTATCGCTTCGACAATACTGTTCCCGATCGTTATCAAACTGGTCTCTTTATACACGCCACCTCTACTGCCTAATTCTTTTACAGCTCGACCATCCTCAACCACTACATGTACTGGACGACCTCGACCATAGTCTTCTGCGCTGGTATCAACGTCCGGGTTTATTGTGATTTGTTGCGGGCTATAAGCGCAGGCAACAAGTAAAGAAACAGCAATTAAGATAATAATATTTTTCATGAGTAACACTCAGTCAATTTCACAACTAAAATTCAGAACACATTATTTACTATCCCTGGGATAGTAAATCCCGCAATTCGATAATGGCCGTATTTGTACGCGAAATATAAGAGGCCATAACCAACGAGTGATTAGCCAAAATACCGAAACCGCTGCCATTTAAGATCATCGGACTGAAAACCGTCTGTTGTGTTGCTTCCAGTTCCCGAATGATTTGCTGCAAACTCACCAGCGCATTTTTCTTCTTCAACACTTCATAAAAATCAACTTCGATGGCGCGAAGAAAATGTAACAGGGCCCACGCTGCTCCACGAGACTCATAATAAACGTCATCGATCTCTGTCCAGGGTGTTTTGATCTCAAGCTCACCGGGCGCAGACGTAGACTGCTGCGCAGCAGAATCACCAGCCAGATCTGTATTCAGACTACGCTTGCCAACGCTCGCACTCAGGCGCTGCGACAAACTACCAAGACGACTTTCAACAATGGCCAACCAATATCTCAGGTTGTCAGATCGCGCATAAAACTGTGAGCCCGAATTACCCGTATCCTCAAGCCGCAGCAAATAGCGATTCAGGTGCTGGAGCGCCGCTTTATATTCAGATTCAGAAGCTGGAATCGCCCAACTATCGCTAGAAAAATTCAAACTGGGCTCTGCTTTCCCCAAATCTACATCTTCTTTCGATTGAGACTGGGAGCGACTAAAACTTTCCCGCAGTGCCCGTGTCAGATCTCTCGACTGAATGAGAACGCCATATTCCCAATTTTTTATATTATCCAACCACAGCCCCGGCGGCATAACATCATTGCTCTGGAAACCTCCTGGTTTCTCCAGCATCGTCGATACAACCTGAATCAATGCAGCGGTTGTTGTCGAGCCGACCGCAACGGATTGCTTACTTCTCTCCGCCATGACGATCGCATTCTCCTGCACAGGGAACTGTGCTGGCATCGCCGACCAATACAACCCAACAAATACCGCAATCACTAAGTAGACAGCAACTACCATCAGCACAACTTTTGCCAACTTGCTGTCACTACCCGTATCGGATCTGTCTTCGCGCCATACCGCGAATCGCTCTCTAAACCCTTGCCAATTCATAGTTACCTCGATCAAATCCCAGATTTATTCCAGTAATAAACTAGTGATGCTGGTGCTCATTGAGGACGCTTCGCACCGGCAATGTTGCATTAACTTTCTCGCCGGTCGCCGACAACAGCTCCACAAAAACGGTATCACCTTCGCTCAATGGTTTATGTAAATTTATTAGCATTAGGTGGTGCTCACCTGGCTCCAGCACGAACGTCGACCGCGCAGGAACAACCATACTAACTACTCGTTGCATACTCATCATGCCATTACGATGAATATGTGCATGTATCTCTGCTCGTTCCGCGCTATCACTGGAAGCATCAATGATGATGACGTCGTTGTCGCCATCATTGACCAGCCGCATAAACGCCGCCGTAGTTTGTTGGCCCCGAGGAAGCCCGCGAACGAAACCCTCCTCGATACGGAGTTCCGCCGACGACATGGCCGGCAGCAATACGGCGAGAATACCGATAATTAATACGACTGTTTTATTCCTTAACACCACCCACTCCTAAATCTAACAGAACAATACGAGGCACTGACCCTATTTCAATGTTACCACGCAAGCGGTGGCCATCGACGGCTTCACGCATCTTTTGGTAAATCCAACGCCCTTCTGCATCACTCCTGGCAACTATGAGCAACCGCGACTTCACCTTTTTCGCCACCAGCGCCAACTCAGCAAGCCTTGTGGTGATTGTATCATTGCGAGCTGTCAAATCGGCAGTGGCTAAGAGGAATTCTGTATCAGAAGGCTGAGCTTTGAACCGTGAGCGCACCGAGTTTGCTTGCTCAGCGGTTGCTGAAATTGCCAGAGCCCTTTGAAGCATCAACTCACCTTTGCCTCTGCCACCCCGACTAAAAGCCTGCTCTGCAAGCTGTAAGTATCGCTCGGTAATTTGCGACATCCCCCAATGAGCCTCTGCATTGGCCTCATCAAACGCCAACACCTGTTGGTACCAGCTATATGCGTTGTCATATTGAGGAACGGTTAATCGGTCGCGGGCCAGCGCTCGCTCTGCGCTTGCTAGTAGTATTCTCACTTGATGCCGCCGAGTCGCCTTTTCAGCCCGCCGTACTGCCGCTATATCTTCCTTCGGCTCAGGCGCGCGAACCACCTCGGGTATCGGGTCAATAGCGACCTCAACACAAGAGGACAATAGTAGGCCGCAGACCATTATCATCCAATGTCGCCCTTTCATGGCTAAATTTGTTGCACCGATCACACTATTTACCACACTAAAAACACCAATTATGAAGCAATTCCCAGCAATAAAAACAATATGTTATACAATTGTGTTTATCAGCAAGAAAACAACGTTTACCATCGCTGCGCACAATTCCTGTATATCACGGAACTGAAAGCCAGTTTACAGGCCAAACACACCTAACAACCCATTAATAGCAATCAGGAATTCCATGCGGCTAGTATTTCTACAGTGTCTGTTAATGACTCTTCTTCTCCAATCTTCTGGTGTTTTCGCCCAAGACGTCTTTGACGCACCCTCCCGCGCCACAACGAACGACTTTCAGGCAGAGGGGCTAATTACCGAGGATGAGTTTTTACCCGTTGAGCAAGCGTATATTCTCAATGCCGAGTTTCAACCCGACGGCAATCTGCGGCTTAACTGGCAAATCACCGCCGGCTATTATCTCTATCGTCACGGCTTTAGTTTCGAACTAACGGACGAAAATGGTGTTGTCGACGTGGGCATCGCCATTCCTTCGGGACTTAAGAAACACGATGAGTATTTCGGTGATGTTGAAGTCTATTACCACAATGCCGATATCGTCCTTGGCCCAATTCCAAAGAGCACACAATTGCAATTGGCAGT
>CAYNZI010000055.1:0-9877 GCA_964401565.1 uncultured Spongiibacteraceae bacterium | reverse complement strand
CACGCTTATGAACAAATCAGTACAGATCCGGTCAACTTCGATACGCCCGACAAAGAGAATGCTGTCTTCCTGGCCACAATGGCAATGCCCATAGGGGACAATTCCGACGATGCTGCCGCGTTAGAACTCGGTAATTATATTTTCGGTGGTGGCTTTTTGAATAGTCGACTCGCGACCCGCCTCCGCCAACAAGAAGGATGGAGTTACTCCGTTAGATCCGTTCTTAGCCAAAGTCCTTTTGACAATAGAACATCTATCGTCGCATTTGCAATTTGCGCTCCTCAAAATCTGTCTCGGGTCGAGCGCGGATTCAAAGACGAACTCATAAAAATGCTCGAAAATGGCTTTACCGAAGCTGAGGTGATGGCTGCGAAATCTGGTTTATTACAAAGCAAAAAAGTCAGCAGAGCGCAAGATAACGAACTGGTGGAAGTGCAAGTCAATCATCTTGAACTCGACAGGTCGATGCAATGGAGCAAAGCCTACGAAGACCGACTTGACGCTCTCACCGCCGACGACATCAAAACGGCAATGAATAAGTATCTCAGTGTGGAAGGATTTTCACTGATTAAGGCAGGTGACATGAGCAAGATTGAAACGCCTTAACGACTTAATGAATAACAACCAATAGCCAAAATAAAGAAGAGAGAAAATAACATGGACTATAGAAGACTGGGTAAGAGCGGCATTGTCGTTTCGGATATATGCATGGGGACCATGACCTTTGGTGCACAGGCAGACGAAAAAACCTCATTTGCGATTTTGGACAAAGCCTTTGATGCCGGAATCGACTTTTACGACACGGCTGAGATGTATCCAGTACCTCCAGACACAAAATATGCGGGACTGACCGAAGAAATTCTAGGTCGCTGGATGAAAACCAAAGATCGTGATGCGCTAATCATCGCCACAAAAGTTGCCGGCCCCAGCCACGGCTGGATCAAAGCGGTACAGCGCGCTGGGAAAACCGGACTTGACCGTCATCACATTGTTCGCGCAGTAGAAGCCAGCCTGAAACGCCTACAAACTGACTACATCGATTTATACCAAACCCACTGGCCCGATCACGGCATGGGTTATGAAGAAACTATGCGTGCACTGGACGAATTAGTAGAATCAGGAAAAGTACGTATTCTCGGCTGCAGTAACGAAACCAGTTGGGGCCTGACCAAAAGTTTAGGCGTTTCAGAGATGCATGGGCTAGCTCGTTTTGAAACTATTCAAAATAACTTCAGCCTTAACAATCGACGATTTGAAGACGAGTTGGCACAAGTCTGCCGGCAAGAAAATGTCAGCCTAATCCCCTACTCGCCATTAGGGGGCGGGGTATTAAGTGGAAAATACAACGACAATCAGCTGCCAGACAAAGCTCGATTTAGCAATTATCTGTCTGCCAGCGGTGACCGCCAGAAAGCCATGGCACTGCGTTTTGTCAATCCAAAAAGTCTGGAGTCAACCAAGCGGTTCCAGGAAATATCGGCGGAGATTGGCTTATCTCCCATAACGATGGCAACTGCGTGGAGTAAACAACACAACTTTGTCGCATCGACAATCGTGGGCGCAACGACGCCAGAGCAATTGGATGATATTCTTGCCGCGTCTGGAGTGGTGTTGGAAAAAGACACCCTGAAGAAGATAAATGCCGTCTCTAAAGACATTCTTTACCCCATGGGTTAAACAACGGTCGCGCGCACCAACCGCACTGCGTAATGGTGTGCGCTGGTTGCACCAGCGCTAACGGCGAATAATCTCTATAACATTTCCACTGGGGTCGCTAGCCTGCATCACGCGCCCCCGTCTTAATTCTTTTGTTGTTAGTCCTTCCAATTGCAGTCTTGTAATCACCTGTTTGTAATCTGTCGTTGTAATTGTGACAACAGGAAACTGGCTCTTAGGTAGAGCGGATTCTGTTTTTGATTCGAATAAAGCCAGAAAAGGCCCGCTGCCGAAGCCCATTAACACTTCATCGTAACGGCCTTCTTCTTTAAAATACATCAACGGTTCAATAGAAAAGACACGCGAGTAGAAGTCTTCTGTCTGCTGACGGTTTTCAACGTTCAGTTTGGAACCGCTAATTACAGTAGCTCCGGCATTTTTTGAAATGATTTCCACAACGTTGCCAGCAGGATCTTTGGTAAAAGCGATAAAAAGATCATCACCCTCTTCATCACCTAAAAAATCCACTGAAAAACCCGCTGCCTCTAATCGATCAGTGATCACTTTCAGGTCTTCCGTGTTGAATAACACCACGGGGGTTTCACTCTTAGCCAGCACCATTTCAACATCGGCAACGACCTTATACAGCGCAAGCAGCGTACCCTTCGAATCAACCAGCAGTATCTCCTCAATTTCTTCGGCATAGGCATCCATTTTTGAATGTAGCTGCAAACCATAGAAGTTTTTGTAGTAGTCCTCCGAACGTTTCAGATCGTCAACAACTATCTTCGCGGCAGTAATGGTATGTAAAGCCGTTTGCTGCAGTTTATCCGCGGCCACTACGTGAAGTGCCTGAAAAAAAACAATTAGAACGCACAGTATTCTAGATGGGATTTTCATTCTATATTTCCTAGCAGTTGGAATAGTACGCGCGACAAACTGATGACGCTGTTACATTAAAGAGACTGAAAGAAACGTCCTGATCGAGGAATATAGTAGTTATCGTAATTGAATGACAGCACTACACTCCTGGACCTACCGACAATTTCATTGCGAGGTACAAACCCAATAACTCGGGAATCAGCACTGTTGTCACGATTATCTCCTAAGGCCAAATAGGCCTCTTCCGGGACACGAACTGCTTCGAAGCTGGACAATGCCGATCCACGCGTATTCATTCGCACAGAATGCTCAACGCCTATCAAGTTTTCCACCGAATCTACATATTGCCCATCGGCTGACATGCGGAGATAAGACAATGGCTGACCATTGATACTCAAAATATTGTTCCGCATTTCCACAATATCGCCCGGTATTCCAACAACACGTTTTACCAAGCGTTTATCAGATACGCTGGAATCAAATATAATAATATCGCCACGATCCGGGTCGGCAATTTTTAGCAGCGAGATATGGGTAAAGGGTATTCGAAAATCATAGGCCATCTTATTAACAAAAATGCGATCTCCTTCAACAATAGTTGGCTTCATAGAACCTGTAGGGACTTCGTTCCAATCAGCTACTGCACTACGAAAAACCATCATCAGTGCGATGAAAAGCAATAGCGACTTGTTTTCGTTCCACGCTTCTCGCAGCCAGTGCTTCATTACCCTTCTCCGATGGTTATCTATTTATCGATCAATTTTGGACATGCTGATGGTTGATCGACGTACCACCATCAACCGGAATGACAGCACCATGAGTATAGGCGCCGGCCCGCGAGCACAAATAAATGGCAATACCAGCCATTTCTTCATCTTCTCCAGTGCGACCTAATAGAGAATTACTCCTGATCCCTTCGCCAAAGTGATCAAACACATGATCCGTCATTTTGCTGGGGAAAAACCCTGGTGCTACCGCATTTACTGTTATATCCCTGCACCCTAGTTCAACGGCCAGATGTCGTGTCAACTGATGGACAGCCGCCTTGCTGGCTGTATAAGCATAAGTCCCGGCTCCGTGAACGGTGGGAATATGCAACCCGTCCATGGAACCAATATTAATCACTCTTGCAGGGTCTTGCGGCGAAGCAGCCGCCTCTAACATCGGCGTTAACGCCTGAGTCAGAGTAAATACAGAGGTAACATTGATTTTCATTAACTTATCAAAGGCGCGCTCAGGATAGTTTTCATAGGATTCACCCCAAGCAGCACCGGCATTATTAACCAGAATATTCAGCCCCTGTTCTTTTGCCGCCAAAGCTTCACACAACTGCGTTCTACTCTCTTCATTGGCCACGTCTGCAGCAATTGCAATGCATTCGCCGTACTGACTCAGCTCGCTTGCCGTTTGTTGACAGACGTCTTCATGTCGCGCAGAAATATACACTTTAGCCCCCGCCTGTAACAGCCCCTGGGCAATCATCCGGCCAATGCCACGAGAACCTCCTGTTACCAAGGCGACTTTTCCCGTTACTGAAAACAGCGTTTGTATATCCAAATTTTTATCAGTCATTATCTTGTCTCTATTAGGTCTTATCCGGTCGTGTTATTCAGCAATATCCAGTATCACTTTTCCTCTTGCCCGACGCTCTGTCAGGCAATGAAAGGCACCGACATAATCCGCCATAGGGAACACATCGGTAACGACAGGTATCAATATTCCTGAATCAAACATGGCCCATAGCTCGCTGATATTACTACGATGCACGTCCGGCTCAATGGATGTAAATGCGCCCCAAAAGACACCTCTAATATCGCAGCCTTTAAGCAAGGTGAGATTGAGCGGGATTTTGGGAATTTCTCCATTGGCGAAGCCTATCACTAAAAACCGTCCCTTCCACGCCATACAGCGCAAGGCGGCTTCAGAAAAATCGCCTCCAACAGGGTCATAAACCACATCAACACCTTTACCGCCAGTCAACGCCTTTACCGTGTCTTTAAGGTTCTGTTCACTGTAGTTGATCAGATGATCAGCCCCTTTCTCTTTTGCCAGAGCCAGCTTTTCGTCCGTACTGGCCGCCGCTATTACTGTGGCGCCCATCGCTTTAGCTATTTCTACCGCTGTAATACCTACACCTCCAGCGGCCCCCAAAACTAGAACCGTCTCCCCGGCTTTTAGTTCGGCTCGTTGCTTCAACGCATAATATGAGGTGAAATAGGTGATGCCAATACCCGCAGCTTGCCGAAAGCTCAGGCTTTTTGGCATCGATAAAACACCCTTCGCTTTAGTCACTAGCTGCTCAGCGAAAGCACCGTGGCCACCGACTACAATGACCTTGTCGCCAACCTTATGCTGGTCGACATCACTTCCAACTGCACTGATGACACCCGCACACTCGCCACCTGGGACAAACGGTAATTCCGGTTTGGTTTGGTACTTACCCTCTATCATTAATGTGTCAGGGAAATTCAAACCACCAGCCTTTACATCTATAATCACTTCATCGGGGTCAGGCGCCCCCACTTGCCAATTAGTATCTAAAACCAATTTTTCGACGGGACCCAATTCCTTACAAACAACCGCACGCATATGACGTCCTTCCCCTTGTTAGCGTAAATTCATTCACTTAAAAATGCTTTCGAAGTTACATGATGGGTTTATAGCTGACAAGTACTAATTTGAGTAACCTCAGCCCATAAAGGTTACACTAGCACTCCCGTTCTTATACGCCTATCAGCCACCGATGACCATCCCGACAAAGCAACTATCGACCGAGACAATAACGTGCTCTAACTGCCCGGCCTGCTGCTGCAGGCTTGAAGTAATGATCATTAGTGACACTGGCGTTCCCGAACAACACATCGCCAGAGATCGGTGGGGTGGCGAGGTGATGGCTAGGCTGGATGACGGTTGGTGCTCCGCACTGGATCGCGACAGCTTAAAATGCAGTATTTACGAAAACCGTCCCTGGATTTGCCGCGAGTTTGAAATGGGTTCCTATGAATGCGCTATCGAGAGACAGGCACACCTTTAAATCTAGCGCAGAAACGCAGACCAAGATATATCATGTTACAGTCAATCTCTCCTTTCAATAATATACTTGAATTACTGAGTAGAATTGGGTGTTACAAAACATCGCACAGATATTAACTATCTGATCTTCTCGTATGTTTTATATCTGTTGGAATAGACTCTATGCGGAAAAAAATTCATGATATTCAAACCCTGCCACTGGATTCAAGCGAGTAGTCGTCTCTCAGTTTTACTGATGCTAGCGGTGCTTTATCTTTTTATTATTCTGGTGCTTTTTCCCGCTTTTTCGACTGAAGCTTATGGTTTACCTCTGGATCTGATGTTCCATTACAGCCCCGATCAGGCCTATAACCTGATTGAATCTTACGGGCCTATAATTCGTCATTCCTATGCTATTAATGCTCTGACACTGGATGTTATTTATCCGCTGACTTATAGCCTAATGTTAGCAGTCTGGTTATCCATGCTGCTTAAAGGTCAGAGCCGCTTGAACTGTGTGATTCTTACGCTGCCGTTTTTTATTCTCCTGTTTGATCTGCTTGAAAACAGCGGCATCGTAGTTATGCTGGCTAACTACCCGCAACGCCTAGATAGCATTGCCCGGCTGACATCAATGGCTACCTCGATAAAGTGGAGTTTTGCCGCTGCTGTGATTCTACTGACTTTATCTTTATCCCTGCTGCGACTTGCTCAGTATTTGCATCGAAAAAAACTAGAACGCTTCTAATGGAAAACCGTTTTAATCCAGATAGCAGAAACAGGTTGTACTTAACCGATTTTCCCGGAGAAATGTAGTAACCGTCTACATGCTCCGACTTTCTTAACGACCTCAGAATAACAAACCCAAAAGTACTCGGACAAGTGACCGACCTGCGCGGCCACCAATACTTCGAACTATGCTGTTTATAAAAACTTCAGCTATGCCTTGGCGATGGTGTCCTTTCCGTTTGGATTTAGACATTTCTTTTTGTTGGGCTCCGGCCGTGTAAATCTAGTGTCAACTGTAAATTCAATGTAAAATGTTCCCACGCAAAGGAAAAGCAACCAACAGGTAAATAACCGAAGGCTAGGAGCTATCGATCTCAACCCCGTTTTTACATTAGTTTACATTTCAACCTGCCCTTTAGATGATACTCTATCGATCATCTAATTGAGGGAAGTTTTGATACTAACAACAATTAACTTCCATTTTTCGACGCCGCTCAAGGGAATATTCTCTGAGCCATTTAATAAAATTTAGTCCAATTCGAGAAAATATGGCATCCATAGCAATATTGGAAGATGACAAAGACCAAGTCCAATTGGTCAGCCGATGGCTAACGGAGAGCGGGCATAAGGTGAGTCATGCTGACAATGGCAAGGAATTTTTGCAGCTGCTGAAATCAGGGGATTTTGATATGGCCATTCTGGACTGGCAATTACCCGATATTTCTGGCATTGACGTTTTACGCCATATCAGGTTGGATATGAAAAGTAGTATTCCGGTTCTGTTCGCTACACAAAAAGGTCAGGAAGATGACATCGTAAAGGCCCTTAATACTGGTGCAGATGACTATCTAGTAAAACCTCTTCGACACGGTGAGTTGATGGCTAGAGTCACCGCACTTCAACGGCGAAGTGGATCGGCAGACGAATTCGACATACTAGAGCTGGGCCCTATCCATATAGACACAAACAACCACATTGTTCGAGTTCATGATGAAACTATAAAACTAACACAAAAGGACTATTTGTTGGCTGTTTGTCTCATTAGAAATTTCGGTAAAGTTCTATCGCGCGAATTTCTGCTAAAAGAAGTGTGGGGGATCGACTCTGATTTAAATACAAGAACGGTAGACGTCCACGTAAGTCGACTGAGGAGGAGCCTGAAAATTGGGCCTGAAATCGGCATTTATATCAAGACGATCTACCAACACGGTTATCGTTTGGAACAAATGGAAGGGTAAGTCAAATATTACAATGAAAACTATTTCTCCAGCACACCTCAAATTTTTCTATTCACTACCGTTAATCATCGCCGCGCTATGCGCGGGTAGCTCTTCGGCTCAAGCTGCGGACTGGCTGTACTCGATCAGACCCGGAGACACGTTATGGGATTTGTGCGCAAAGTACACGAAAAAACCTGATTGCTGGCTCAATTTAGGAAAAGCTAACAACGTTGAATTCCCACGCCGACTCCCCCCCGGTTATCTCATAAAAATCCCCGTATCCTGGCTAAAAGAACAGCCGCTTCCAGTATCAGTCAGCTATGTAAAAGGCCAAGCTTATGTCACTCGTCCCAATGAACAGACTAGCGAGCCCATCGCTATAGGCGACAAATTCCCGATCGGTTCGACAATTCGCACAGGCGACGGCAGTATGACGTTAAGCTTTGGTGGAGGGTCGAAAATGCTTTTGGAAAACAATAGCGAATTGGTACTGGATACCATGTCGTCGTTTGAAGGTCGCGGTTATGTCGATTCCCGTATGCGTCTCAATCGAGGCTCCATCAAAACCCGTGTACCGTTAACAAAACCCCGCTCTCGCTTTAGCATTTCAACACCGGCTGCTGTTGCCGCGGTAAGAGGAACCGAGTTTCGCGTCAGCTACACAATCGCAAACAGCAATGAAAGCACTGGCGACCAATTCACTATGCGCAGCGAGGTTTTCAGCGGGCTTGTGGCGGTATCCGCGCAATCAAGCGAAGAAGATGTACCCGCCGGATTTGGTATCGTCGCTGCCGAAGGTAAAGCATTAACACAACCCACCCAACTTTTAGCAGCCCCTTCTTTTACTATGCCCGAACACCTCATGCTTCCGGCTCGATTACAATGGACCGCGCTAACCCATGCTAAAGCCTACTACCTTGAAATACTCAATGATAATGACAGGGAAGAATTAATTGATTCAACGACGCAGACCCCTTCGAATTATGTCACTAAATCGTTGCCAGAAGGTTGCTACCGAGCACGTGTTCGGGGTATTGACGAAATGCATTTGCAGGGCATTGGGGCTGAACAGAAGTTTTGTATAACACCGACAATCGCCACGCCAGATGCCAATTCGTTTACCGTTGCCACATTATCTGAACACGTAATAGCGGTTAGCTGGAATGCCATTGATGGCGCCAACGAATATAGAGTCGAGACATCACTCAACGATCAATTCACAACCGACGTAGTTTCTGCCATCACGATGAAACCCTCAATAGCAATTGATATCCACAATCAAGAAAACATCTATTTTCGTGTACAAGCTATAGGCACTCAGGGCGAAGAATCCAAATTCAGTGACGCTAAAGGCTGGGTATCCAGTCATTTAGACAGAACGATTGCGTTAATAGCGACGTATATTGTTCTTCTACTGATGTTATAAGCGGTGCTCACAATCACACCGCTGAAATCTCTATCGATTATATGGCTGCCCATCATAATCAGCTTAGCTGCGACGGCGATGAGTTATTATCGTGTCGGTGGACCGCTCGATAATTTAATTTACGATAATTCTCAAGTACTCACCCGGTCCGAACCACCTGCTGATCTTGTTATCATTGAAATCGACGAGCGAAGTATTCTCGAACTCGGGCGCTGGCCCTGGCCGAGGAGTACCCATGCAATACTACTGAACTCGTTGACTAAAGGCGGGGCAGCTGCTGTCGGTTTTGATATTATTTTTTCTGACGACGACACGTCAAATGGCAGCTCTGACCTGCGTTTTGCCGAAGCAATGAAAACGAATGGAAAAACTATACTCCCCATACATATGGAGCACCTAAGTAGCTCAGGACAAATAGTCGAAGTATTGCCAACCCCACAATTTTTCGAGGCAGCGGCTGGCGTAGGCCATGCTCATGTTGAGCACGACAGCGATGGTGTCTGCCGATCAGTTTTTCTTAAGGAAGGACTGGGAGAAGCCTTCTGGCCCCATTTCTCAGTCGCCTTATTAGCCGCTACAGGTTCCACTGAATACAAGCTGCCAGGAGCGGTCAATCACAGTAAGTCCAATGGTACAGCAATGCAGATTAGTCGCGACCGACACAACCTTATACCTTTCCGCTACGCGCCTCATAGCTTTAGTAGTGCCTCTTATATTGACGTGATAGACGGATCAATCCCACTTTCTATTTTTAAAGGCAAGACAGTGCTAGTTGGCGCAACTGCGACAGGTTTAAGCGATGTCATCAACACGCCAATTGGACCCATCCCGGGTGTAGAGTTAAATGCCATCATATACCAAGCCCTTAGCACAGGGGATTTTATTAAGGAAATTTCGGCGCCGGCTGGCGCAATTCTTAGCGGCCTGGTCAGCCTATTTACCGTTGTCGCTA
>CAYNZI010000054.1:0-9891 GCA_964401565.1 uncultured Spongiibacteraceae bacterium | reverse complement strand
TGGCTCGATTGGTGATATTAACTTCGCTTCGGGTCTTCAGCTGAGACATGATTCACTTACAGTTGATCGCAATGAAGAAAGCCGTGTCGAATTCGACGCAAACGGCAATCTTACCCTGGCTGCTGATCTGTTATTCCTCGGTGGTGGTATAAATGTTGATGAATCACAATCCGCATGGGCTGTGTTCTCAGAATTCCAGTGGGACGTCACCGATGATCTAGAACTTAGGTTTGCAGGACGGTTCGAAGATCTGGATGCCGGCTCAACATTTGACCCTAAATTGTCTGCACGCTTTCAAGCAACTGACGATTTAATACTGCGCGCCTCACTCTCAACCTCCTACCGTGCAGCCTCGTTACACCAGCTGTACGCAAGCCAAGTAGGCTTACAAGGCATTCAAGACCATAACCTCGCGGGCGATGAAGTTGGTAGCGCTGTCTTTATTCGAGTTGCGCAAAATGCTAATGAAAACTTGGACCCCGAAGAAGCAGAAAACCTTAACATTGGTGCTATTTGGACGCCTACTGACAGTCTACACATGAGTATCGACTATTGGGCCGTTGACTACAGTGACGTCATCACGATAGAAAACGCTCAGGGCAAGGTCCAATCAGATCCTCTGCAATCAGATGTAAAGCGCAATACATCCGACACTTTAATTGGTGTAACCACTAATTATTTCAACGCGGCTCAAGTTAATACCGATGGAATCGATGTCGAAGCCAGCTATTACTTCCCCGAGAGCACTCTGGGTGATATTAGCTTAAACTTCGACGCGACTCATTTTCTTAGCTATGAGATTCCCATCAACGGAAAGGATACTGACGTTGCAGGCTTCTTGAATTACGGCAACTTTGCTCGCTCGGTTCCAGAAACTAAAGCAAATGCGTCAGTTCAATGGGCTAGCGGAGACCATAACGCCTCCCTTACTGCTCGTTACATCTCTGGTTATGAAACTACCCGAGCAAACCCTCCGGCCGGCTATTCGCAGAACATAGACAGCCAGCTCACATGGGATGCTCAATATAACTATCAATTGGCTCTTGATTCTGTTGACACGCAAATCAGCATTGGTCTTCTGAATCTTACCGATGAAGAACCTCCACAGGTTTGGGATGGTGCCAACTTTAGTTATGACCCAAGACAGCATGATGCACGTGGTCGTATGGCCTATCTACGTTTGAAGTTTGCGTTCTAAATTTCAACGTAAGTGCTGTCGATAAGTAATCATTATCGACAGTAAAGAAAAATGAAATAGCGTGGTTAAACCCACGCTATTTTTTTGTCTGCCAGAAACCTTCCAGTAAAACCCGGAACCCTATCTTGGCACTTTATCGACACAAGCCACACACACAAATCTATAATGCCGACCCAAATCAAGGGTTACTTAATTCAACATTGGTAAATCCAAAGACCCTACTCCTACATCTACGACCGTGAGAAACCCTTGCCCAATAGCCCCCTACTCATAACAAACCCCATGCACCTGAAATTGCCAAAAGGCCATTAGGTCATCGGGGGCAGCCAACCGTTCAGGACTGTGGCATACTCTTGGCAAGATTCGCGGAAAATCGCGCTCTATTCACACAATCAATACTCATAAGAGGAGCTTCCCATGACAATAGGTATCATCGCTACATTAACCATTGCCGAAGGCAAGAATGACGAATTTGAAAAAATATTTGCTGAACTGACAGCCCTAGTCAATGAAAAAGAGTCTGGCTGTAATTTTTATCAGGTTCACAAATCACGCAAGGACCCTCAGGTCTATGTGGTACTGGAGCAATATGCTAACCAGGAAGCGCTCGATGCCCATGGCAAAACCGACTACTTCCGTTCATTAGGCAAGCAAATGGGTGGCTGCATGGCCGGTGCACCCGATGTTGAGCTTCTTGACGGGGTATAATTAGTCATCTCAAAATAAGGGCGGAATGTCGACACTTCTGCCCTTTTCTTTTCGATTCAAATTTAATGACCAGACCAAATTTCTCCCGCACTATGGGTCACACACCATGAGATCTCACGCATGAAAACTATCCAATTATCCAAACCGGGTGGCCTCGATAATTTCAAAGTCGTAGACACTGAAAAACCAGAACCAGACCCCGGTGAAATTCTTGTTGAACTAAAAGCCAGTTCACTCAATTATCACGACTACGTTGTCGCAATCGGAGGCATTCCAACGCCGGACGGAAGAATCCCTATGTCCGATGGTGCGGGAATTGTTGTCGGAACTGGTGTCGGCGTTGTTGAATTCTCTGTAGGTGATAACGTCATCAGCACGTTTTTTCCAAACTGGACTAGCGGTGAACCCGCCCCGATAAAATCCAGTGTTGTTCCCGGTGATTCCAGTGATGGTTATGCTCGCGAATATGTCTGCGCAGCAGAAAGCGCATTCACCAGAGCGCCCTCTGGTTACTCTCATCAAGAAGCGGCCACAATAACCTGTGCCGGCGTAACGGCTTGGCGTGGTTTGATCGTAAAGGGACAAGTAAAATCTGGCGACTGTGTTTTGGTGCAAGGCCGTGAAAGAATGGACCGGCGGACGTGGCGTCGACCATATTGTTGAAGTCGGTGGCCCAGAGACATTGGGACAATCCATTTTTGCTTGTAAAATGGGCGGCCACATTGCCTTGGTAGGTGTGCTTACAGGCGTCTCAGGCAACGTGCCAACAGCGGCGTTATTTCAAAACCAAGTAACGGTCAGTGGTATCTCTGTCGGCAGTCGAGCAGACCAGCAAGATATGGTGCGAGCCCTGAATGCTTCAGCGATGCGCCCAGTGATTGATCGCACCTTCCCAATGGAAAATATTGCCGATGCTTTCAGGCATCAGGAATCACAAAAACACTTTGGGAAAATCTGTCTGGAACTAGGTCGTTAAACGCCTCGCCCCAACACCCTTCCACAGCATCCATATCGGTGGATACTGTCACGCCTGAGACACAAACTTGGGGAAAGAAGAACGCCGGAGTAAAACATGCCTGAGAATTTACCTGACAACATCGCCAGTGTTCGTACTGAAATGACGAACTTCATTAAAACCTATATTGCTCCATACTCAATGGATATTGCATTGGACGAAGAGCTCCGAGAGACGCATCGAGATAATATTCGAGCTGCCTCAAAAAAAGCCGGTTTTTTTTACAAAACTCAGCCGAAGGAATTTGGCGGTGACCCGGCGTCCACATTGGAGCTCACCCTGCTGAGAGAAATGTTAGCCGCCGCGAATTCAGACCTGACCTCCGCTGTATTTGGCCCGGGACCTGGCGTGCTGCACTCAGCCGAAGGTAGTTTGAAAACACATTATCTTGAACCGGTGCTTCGCGGTGAAAAGCGGGGTGCGTTTGGCTTTACCGAATCCGACTCGGCAACACGACCAACTTATGCCGTTATTGATGGAGACGATCTACTGATAACAGGGCAAAAATCTTACGTTACCGGCGGTTCAACAGCAGACTTTGTTTCTATTCTGATCAATGTAGAACAGGCCGATGGCAGCAAAATGGGAACCGCGATGGTGGCGGTCGACCGCCAAGCCAGCGGCGTCGTCATCGACAGGGAGTTCAGCTCGATGGAAGGCAGTGGCCATGTGTCAATGACCTTCAACAAGGTCCGGGTTCCGCAAGCACACGTCATCGGAAAAATGGGTGAGGGAATGCCTAGGGCACTGGGTAATATCGGCAACGTCCGTTTACTATTATCGGCGCAAGCAATGGGGATGTGCCAATGGGTATTAGACTTCGTCGAAAATTACCTAAAACGCCCTCACAGAACCGGCACCCCGCTGGCCGACAAAGAAGGCGTTCGTTTACGCTTTGCTGATATGCGAATAGAAACATATGTCGCTAGAAGTGCGCTGTATCGAACTGCACGACTGGTTGATAGCGGTGAAAACAGTGTCAATGAAACCATTGCCACCAAGGTATTCTGCACCGAGACTGCCGGCCGTGTTGTTGACTGGGGCGTGCAATTAGTCGGAGGCCAAGCGCTAGTGCAAGGTCACCCACTGGAAAAGCTCTACCGCGAAGTGCGGTCGCTCAGATTGACCGAGGGCGCTAGTGACTTGTTACGCCTCAATCTGGCGAAGGGAAAACTGGAGTTGGGAAAAGGACGCGTTTAACTATCGACCATTTATAAATGAACGGCCTGTGACAACACAGGCCCTATTTCATCGTTAATGACCAGGTCTGCATAACCATCAACATCGGTCGCCTCACGGTTAAGTATAACCAATTTGGCACCGTGCTCTTTTGCTAGAACAGGAAACCCCGCCGCTGGGTAAACCACTAGCGACGAACCAATGGCAATGAATAAATCGCAGTCCAAGGTCGCATCCTGGGCTCGCATCATTTCTCGCTCGGGCATCGACTGACCAAAAGATATGGTTGCTGTCTTTATCAAGCCGTTACAAGCCTCACATACGGGTACCTCACCACATTGTTTAAAGGCAATTTCCAGCGGTACAAAATCATAGTGTCGCCCGCAATCCAGACATTTCGCGTAGGTCGCATTACCGTGAAGCTCAATCACTTTGTCGTCGGGAATACCTGAATTCTGATGTAAATTATCCACATTCTGGGTAATGACACAGCTTGCCTTACCCACGTCAATGAGCTTGGCCAATGCCATGTGGCCACTATTTGGCTGCGCACTGGCCATACCATCGGATCCTTCAAATTTTCGCCGCCAGCTTTCTTTACGCATATCTTCATCGGCAACAAAATCCTGAAACTGAATGGGTTTCATTTTTGACCAAATACCACCGGGAGAACGAAAATCAGGTATACCACTTTCGGTAGAAATTCCCGCACCGGTAAAAAACACCACTCGAGAAGCGCGCTCAATAAGAGTGGCTAGTTCAGTGACCTGTGAATTCATCGCCTGCACCTCAACTGTCTATTTTAGTTTAAATTTTTCCAGACTAACAAGCCGAAGTGCATCTGTCGACCGGCTACTCGCTTAGGCCAAACGCAAACAAAATATTACCAGGCAGTTCGCCAAAAAGACTATACCCCGATTGCATATAGACAGCATCTGCGGCGAAGACTACGCCGTCAGATGCCTTGTCCATATTATTTGCACGGGCTGCATCTAGCCTACGAACAGCACCGTGCGATTGACAGCACTCGTATTCAGGATCAGCTGCAACAATCATTTCATAAGTGGACACGGGAACTATTATAAAACTTTTGTTTGACTCGACATCTCCGCCCTGGGCCGCTACAAACAAGGTATCATTTGCAACAACAGGCTGGGAACGTGCGTCCGACGTATCAGGAAGTTCAAACACCCACTTCAATTTCAACGCTGCGACATTGCTACTGTCGACATTGGAAATCTGTCTACCGTCCGCTGCCGTATTATTATCATCAAAACCACGATGCCCGCTAAATACCACAGTGGTATGAACGGCTGCATCTTTGCAGAAGCGCTCCGATCTAGGCTGGAACGGATCGTTGCAGCTGGCAATAAACTCTGCAATTTTTATTGTTTGACTGTAATTCAATACCGCAGCTTGCGAACGCATTTTCCCCGAAAATAACTCAAAAACCACAGACGATAAACTCTTACCACCCATTGCTTTTAATGAAGGCGCTTTCGTTGTGGAGCTACTATGACAGGCTGAGCACTGACGCGGGTAGATTTCTTCACCGCTTGCGTCAAGAGTAAACCCTGTGTTAATTGTTTGTTCTTCAACGAGATCAGGATCAGGGACGCAAACCACCAACAAGGCCCAGTGCCCACGAAGCTGTGCAAAACGGCAAGATTTTTGCGAAATAGAAGCAACCCTATGATTTAATTAGGAAAACTATCATTGCGCGTTTTTAAATCGTTGAATTTACACACTTTTCTTAATGCAGGAAAAATTCCACCACGATTTCGAACAAGCCGGTTTGGTCTGTTCACCAGCAACGGCTTATATGTTTACTGTCAGTGATATTGCCACACGTATCTGTTTAGAAACACCTGGAGTCGATAGTCTGGATGTGCGCATGTTTACTTTTGGTACACCCACGGTTGGCTCTACTCAGTCCGTATTCGATATGTGCCGTAATCCATCTTATCAGTTAGTCGATCACAAACTGGTGCCATATAAAAAAACCTTTGAAAGACATGAACTGGTTATCCCCGATTCAGGTGATGTTGTGATGGGCAATCAATGGTGCGGTGGCTCACACCCGTTTTTTTTCAAAAATGATCGCCGAGTTAGAAACTGCAATTTAGTTTTAGCGACGGGGAATCAGAAGATCTGGAAAGGTTGTGAAGAGCTGGATCGCGCTTATAACGTGCAATTGCAATGATTGCCCGATGAGCAACTATTGCCTGTGCTAGATCAACTGGCAGGTCAGATGCAAAGCACTATGCCACCACGAGAGAACAGACAGCAGAATCGATTTGTAGATTGGTATCATGATCGGGGGCGAGGGTATTCCGATCTACAATATCGAGAATGTCTGCGCCTCCGGTAGTTCCGCCTTCAATCTCGAGGTCCAGAGCCTGCGTGCAGGCACCACCGATGTTGCGCTGGCTCTGGGTGCGGAGAAAATGTTCAAAGACAAAGTCGTTGCGCTGCCCGAAGTACATTATCAGGGATAAGAGTAAGGGACTTAACATATTAGCTCAGTCAGATAATTGATTTTTCGGCTCAATGTCTCATGCGTAAATTCGTCCATGCCGGTATTGATGTCATGAGGGAAACATCGGCCGATCCATCAAGACAAGCGAGTGACATATGGAATATTGTATGGGCCGTTTGCCCAGCGTCAGGCCGGGGAAAATTTATCCAATGCCATCATCTTCGCACAGCTTCGTGGGCACTGGGCCTACTATCTGCATCGAAGAAGACATTGTGAGCTAAATAGTCAAATAAATGAGCGAACATGTCAGAATTGAATGCGCCGGCTATGGTTAAATTCTCAGCTGTTGCCCACTGACACTCGTGTAACAGTCGCCAGCGCAGGAAATGCCAGTATTGACAATGATAAAGAGTAGTGGGCAAGGACATTAATGCACCTGGAGGAGCCATTGGCATGACATTGAAATTAAGAAACCTGAACCCCGTTATCGGAAGTGAAGTAGAGAAAGTCGACCTGTCCAATGCGAGTGATGAGTTACTCGCTGAGGTTAGAACGGCACTTGGAGAGAGAAAGGTGCTGGTATTCCGCAATCAGGTACTAACTCGTGACCAACACCGTGCCCTGGGACGTGCATTCGGTACCGGAGCGCGTCACACCCATGCCCTCGCCAGCAAGGTTAATAATGGCATCCCCGATGATGTCTTTGTAGTATCAACGGGTCCTGATTCCAAATTTACTGCGGGAGAAGGTTGGCACACAGACGTATCTTGCGACAAGACACCCATTGCTGCATCCATGCTGTATGTCACCAAAACACCGGAGTCCGGCGGTGGCGACACTTTGTTCACCAATATGAATGCGGCCTATGAAGGGCTGTCGGCTCCGATTAAGGATCTGATTAGTGGATTGAAGGCTTTTCACGACGGAGCCTATCCCTATAAGACGATTTATGGATTTGATGAACCGGTAAAAGAGTACAACAGTTGCTCTCATCCCATTGTCATAAAGCACCCGGAAACCGGAGAGCCACTTCTGTTTGTTAACCGCGGATTTACGACGCTCATTGAGGGCCTGTCCCTGGTGGAGCGACGATATTTGCTGGAGATGTTGTTTTCGTACATTGAGTCCACGCCCCGTCTGCAGTGCCGCGTAGCATGGGAACCTAACACCCTCGTTATGTGGGACAATCTAGCCACCCAGCATCACGCGGCCTGGGATTATTTTCCCGAAACACGCTATGGCGAACGAGTGTCTGTTGTCGGGTTCGAGCTTGAAGCTGCTTTCCCCGACGCTTTCACAGATAGCTAGAAAATGCTCAATAAAAAGTATTCAATACTGTCGCTTTTTCTGTTTCTGAATATCCTGAACCAGATTGATCGGAATATCCTGGCGAGCTTTGCACCACAAATTAGTGAGGAGCTGAGCTTAAGTCACACGGAATTTGGATTGCTAACCGGTGTATTTTTTGCAGTCTTTTATTCCCTGGCAGGGTTGTTCATGGGTATAGCCGCCGACCGCTACAATCGCCCCCGCCTTATTGCGGCGGGTTTGTTTGTCTGGAGCGCTCTTACTGCGGCCTCGGGCGTAGCGAGAAGTTTTGTCGAAATGGCGGCCGCCCGAATGCTGGTCAGTGTCGGCGAATCCAGTTTGGTTCCGGCGGCTACATCCCTGCTGGCCGACAAGTTCCCCCCCTACAAGCGCGCCACCGTGATGGGTGTATTTTTCACGGGTATTCCCCTGGGGCTGGGTGGAAGCTATCTTGTTGCAGGTTTACTGGGGCCTATCCTGGGCTGGAGAGGTGTCTTCCTGACCCTGGGCTTGGCCGGAATTTTATTAACCTTGGTGATGTTATTTGTAAAAGATCCGGTGCGTGGTGCACTGGAAGCAGGCACAAAAAAACCGGAGCCCTCTGGCGATGAGGATGCCTCACCCTCCATACCACAAACATGTTTATTATTGTGGAAAACCGTACGGAACAATTCAACACTTGCCTATGTAATTATGGGCATTATTGCAGCGCACTTTTTTTATGCGGGCCAAAGTTTTTCCCAACTGTGGCTGGTGCATGAGCTGGGTTTTGATGCGGTCGAAATTGTCACTATATACGGTGCGATCACGCTGGTGGCAGGTACAGCTGGTTCCCTGCTTGGCGGTATGCTCTGTGACTGGTATTGCAATCGGTTTGCGGGTAGCCGGGCGGGTTTCATTCTTCTTGTCAGCGGTATATTCGGGCCCTTTATGTTGATATATCGCTTCGTCGAACCCGGTTCGTTTCTTTTTTATGCCTGTATGACCAGTGGTTTTTTGTTCATCACCTCCATATATGGCTCGATTTTCTCTCTGCTACAGGACGAGTCTCCTATTAAAATGCGGGCGACTGTTGTCGGCGCCACCATGCTGACACTAAACCTGGTCGCGATGGGCTGGGGTTCGGTCGTACTAGGGTTCAGCAGTGACACAATGATTGGTTTGGGTTTTGACAAGCCGTTAACCGCCGTACTTTTTGGCTCGGACGTTCTGGCGCTGCTGTGTGTGCCCTGTTTTTACAGGGTTCTGCGTCTAAAGAAAGGCCAGAAAGCAGATCCAGATAATTTTTCGAAGATGGCGAGCCAAGCGGCTCCCGGAGATTAAAGGCCACTATGCAACAGCCATCATCACAACTTCCCATATCACTCGAGCGCAGCAGACTCTACGTGGCGACCGTTATGCCGGGTGTCTTCACCTGCATTCTCGTGGGGCTGGCAGCGGCTTATATCTCCGACCAGTATGGTGGCCCACTCATGCTGTACGCATTGTTATTCGGCATTTCATTCAATTTTTTGTCGGAGGAAGGCGCGTGCAGGGCCGGTATCGAACTATCAGCCAAAACGATACTGCGAGCCGGGGTGGCATTGCTGGGCGTCAGAATCACCTATGATCAGGTCGTCGGACTAGGGTGGCAGCCCCTGGCTCTGGTATTGATTGCTGTGTCTTCGACCATTACCTTCGGCTGGCTGTTAGGCAGGATGATGGGCCTTAATCGCGAGCAGAGTTTACTGTCCGGCGGCGCGGTGGCGATCTGCGGTGCATCTGCGGCCATGGCGCTGTCCTCAGTCATGCCTAAAGACGCTGAAAGTGAGCGGCGAACCATTCTCACCGTTGTCTGTATTACGGCTTTATCCACTTTGGCGATGGTGGTTTACCCTTTAATAGTAGACATACTTAAGCTTGACGACTTTGCCGCGAGCCTGTTTTTGGGGTCAACCATCCACGATGTCGCCCAGGTTGTAGGCGCGGGCTATACGCTTTCGCCCGAAATAGGTGATATGTCGG
>CAYNZI010000053.1:0-10021 GCA_964401565.1 uncultured Spongiibacteraceae bacterium | reverse complement strand
TATGCTGTTCAACACACTTGAGAGTATGGTGAGTTCTGAGCCTGATCGCCGTGGCTCTGTTCCCGCTCATCGATTTTCCAGAGGTATAGTGCCCGCTGAGCTAAGAGGGCAGGCGCTGGAGTTGGTGGCGCTCTTTCGCAATATGGAAAATCTGCTCGACAATAGCTGCTCACTATTGGAAGAGGCGATGGAGGAGTCCGAGCATGCGATTCCCAAGTCGGACGCAGAATCCTGGTTTCCGGCGTTATCGATGCTGAGAGGGCGCGCAGAAGCTAACTACTCCCTGTGGCTGGATTACAGTGCTGCGGAAGTAGCTGAAGATCCCCCTCGAGGTCGTTGGATTTCGGTGGTAGAAGGTGCGGGAGGTAGTCTGGATTTTGAGGTATCTACCAGTCCTATTCTTGCTGCCAATACCCTCACGCAGTATCTCTGGAATCGTTGCTACGCGGCGGTTGTAACATCGGCCACCTTAACGGCTCTCGGCGGTTTTGACCGTTTCAAGATGCGTGCGGGTACGCCAGATAGTGCTCATTACGGGGTTGTCCCCAGCCCGTTTAACTTTGCCGAAGCCGGCGAGCTTTATGTGCCGCCAATGGACTGTGACCCGTCTGACGCTGAGGCTCATACCGAAGCCCTGATTGACTTACTACCGGATTTGCTCAGTGACAGTGATGGCAGTCTGGTATTGTTTGCTTCTCGTCGGCAAATGGAACAAGTTTACGAAGGCCTGGGCAGCCGTTGGCAGCAGCGAACTATCATGCAGGGGAAATACCCGAAGCACGAGATTTTGAGATTGCATAAGCAGGCGGTGGATGACGGTGATGGCAGTGTGATTTTTGGTTTGGCCAGTTTTGCTGAAGGTGTCGATTTACCGGGTAAATATTGTAATCACGTTATCATTGCCAAAATTCCTTTTTCGGTACCTGATCAGCCGATTGAGTCAGCCTTGGCTGAATGGATAGAAAGTCGGGGAGGTAATCCCTTTATGGACATTACTGTTCCCGATGCAGCCTTGAAACTGGTGCAGGCAAGCGGTCGGTTACTGCGAACGGAAACAGATAGTGGCAGGGTGACTTTGTTAGATCGGCGAATAGTCAGTAAGCGTTATGGTCAGGCTATGCTGGACTCATTGCCGCCATTTAGGCGCAACGTGGTCTAGCTTGGACATTGGCAGGGGCTTGATTTGATAGTGTAACGATAGTTGACAGAGAGTTTCTTGATTTTCCTTGAATTAGTTGAAATATCATCAATAATAATAAGGATGTTTAAACTTATTTCCCACTCTAGTGGCGCCCCTAAAAAATATTATCGCTCAATGCTCAGGAGTTACTTCTGAGCTTGATCTATATTGAAAAGAGTGTGGATAACGGACTTTTGCGTTTTGACTACCGGTAGTGATTATAGTGGGCTGATTACTCTCGTGAAGTATGCCAGGAGGTAATACAAGGTTAGTATTTTTGGATTAAACAGTCGGCCGATTCGAGAAATCGTTCTTATTCTGATTTCTGGACTTGCGTTTATCGGTGTTGCCCCTTTTAGTTGGATGCGCTTCGCGCAGGGGCAATGGCCGTTGGCGTGGTTAGATCTTGCGATGAGCTTATCCTGCTTATGCATTTGTTTATATGTACTGGTGTCGCACAAGGTGGTGGTTGCAAGTTTTTACTTTGCCGTAGTGGCGATGGCCACCGGGGTCGCTACTGTTTATCTGCAGGGGGCATCTCAGGTTTTATGGGTCTACCCTGCCATGATGGCTTGTTATTATCTGCTACCGTTCCGTTCCGCTTTTGTTGTCTCCGCCGTAGGTTATCTGTTCGTATTTTCTATTTTGTATTCTTACGTCGATTCAGTTCGCTTCTTTTCCATTGTCGCGACACTGACGATATCCAATTTGTTCGCCTTTATTTTTTCGAAGAATATGCAAAAAATTCAAGATGTTCTGCTTCAGCAGGCTAGGCTGGATGCTTTAACCAAGATTGGAAATCGACGTGCTCTCGATGAGAAGCTTACGGAAATTGTCCTGATGCAGCAGCGTGAGCCCTCGCCAGTCTCGCTTATCTTATTTGACCTGGACTACTTTAAGGCGGTCAACGATAAGCACGGTCATCGTGTGGGTGATCAAGTGTTGATGACAGTCGTAAAAATTGCTCAGCGTCGTCTCCGAGTCTCTGATAGTTTGTACCGCTACGGGGGGAAGAATTTGTTGTTGTTCCTGTGCGTTCCGATTCAGAAGCGGCGGCGGGGTTGGCCGAAGAACTTCGTGTGCTTATAGAACAGCATACGTTCGGGTCGCACATATCCGTTACCATTTCTCTGGGAATCGCTCAATATAGGCAAGGGGATACGTATAGTGACTGGCTGGAAAGAGCCGACCAGGCCTTGTACCAAGCAAAAACTCAAGGACGTAACAGGGTCGTATGTATCGACTAGTTTTGATCCGGTTTTATCTGTCACATTTCACAGCGGGTAACGCTATACAATCGCGTATGCGAAAGGGTTTTTGTAGGGGGCCTTATGTTGACCACATCCGTGTTATGAGGGGTGTGTATTGATAGGGAGCACCGCCTAAAAAACCGGTCCTCATTTTTAAGTTCCGATATTCCACGCTTTAAGTGCTCATCTTCGGCTTTAACTACTCAATCTTCTTCTCTAAGTAATCTTAGTGATGGCCAGTCTATTCCCAGTTTAGCGCCCCCCCCGTTTGATACTCAATAACGCGGGTTTCGAAAAAGTTTTTTTCTTTTCTCAAGTCCATTATTTCACTCATCCATGGGAATGGGTTTTGTGCGCCTTTATATTGTTCTGGTAAGCCAAGCTGGTTCAGTCGACGGTTGGAAATGAACTGTAAATATTCTTCCATCATTGCCGCGTTCATGCCCAATACGCCTCGTGGCATAGAATCGCGAGCATATTCGATTTCCAGTTGTGTGCCTTCCAGAATCATTTGAATGATTTCTTGCTGAAATTTTTCTGACCACAAATGAGGGTTTTCCAGTTTGATCTGGTTGATGACATCTATACCAAAATTCAGGTGCATAGACTCATCTCGAAGGATGTATTGAAACTGTTCGGCCACCCCGGTCATTTTATTGCGGCGACCCATGGATAATATCTGGGTGAAACCACAGTAAAAGAAAATCCCTTCAGTTACGGCATAAAAGCCAATGAGATTTCGCAATAGTTCTTGATCACTTTCTGGTGTGCCCGTTTTAAAGTGAGGGTCAGACAGTGAGTGAGTGTGGCGTAAGCTCCAGGCGGCCTTCTTGGCGATGGAGGGGAGCTCTCGATACATGTTGAACACTTCGCCTTCGTCCATGGCGAGGGATTCAACACAGTACTGGTAGGCGTGTGTGTGGATGGCCTCTTCAAATGCTTGGCGTAGAAGGTACTGTCTGCATTCAGGATTAGTGATATGACGATAGATCGCGAGGATCAAATTGTTGGCGACCAGCGAATCAGCCGTTGAAAAATAACCCAGTGAACGCATGACAATACGACGCTCATCATCGCTTAGGCCATTAGGATCTTTCCATAAGGCAACATCGGCGGTCATGTTAACTTCTTGTGGCATCCAATGATTGGCACAGCCATCCAGGTATTTTTGCCAGGCCCAGTCGTATTTAAACGGCACTAACTGATTAAGGTCAGCGCGGCAATTGATCATTGCCTTGTCTTCTACGGTGAGTCGGGCCGCACCCATTTCAAGTTCTTCCAGGCCGGGGGCAACGTCAAGATTGGCAATTGCCGCTGCAGCTTGGGCAATGGGATCATCTATTGTTGCTTCGCTATCGACGGCTTCGCTCACTGCTGCCGTTTTAGTCTTTTGTTCGGCAACCATGGCTGCCGGAGCGGCTTCTTCGATAGCTGCAACAACGGGCTCTGCCATTAACGCTGCAGTTTTGGAGGCATTTTCCTCCAGGTGATAGTCATCCCAATTCAACATGTCTTACTTACCTCTTACGCTTTCATATTACTATTGCTTGCCGAAAAAATCGGCTGCTATTTATGCTCGATTACCGCCCTACTGGCAGGCTTCACAATCGGGGTCATCCAGTGAGCAGGCTTCTGGCACGGGTGCAGGGCCTGCTGCTGCGACGGGTGCTTCAACCTTCGACGATACTGCGTTTAAAGAGCCTGTATCAATAGTGGACTTTTCTGTACCCGTGGCCGCTAAGGCGCGCAGGTAATAGGTTGTTTTCAATCCCCTGTACCAAGCCATGCGATAGGTGATGTCCAGTTTTTTACCGGAAGCGCCGGAGATGTACAGGTTCAATGATTGCGCCTGGTCAATCCACTTTTGTCGTCGACTGGCAGCGTCAACTATCCAGCGTGGTTCCACTTCAAAGGCGGTGGCATACAGCTCTTTAAGTTCAGCGGGAACACGGTCAATACTTTGTACGCTGCCCTCATAATATTTCAAATCGTTGACCATAACGTTATCCCACAAACCGCGAGATTTTAAGTCTTTAACCAGGTGTGGGTTGACGACAGTAAACTCTCCGGAGAGGTTAGATTTAACGTAAAGGTTTTGATAGGTCGGCTCAATGGATTGAGATACGCCAGTAATATTCGCGATGGTTGCCGTTGGAGCAATAGCCATAACGTTGGAATTGCGCATGCCTTTTTCCTGCACTCGTGCTCGCAGGGTGCTCCAGTCCAGTGTTTGCGACTGATCGACTTCAATATAGTCACTGCCTCTTTCTGCAATCAGTGTTTTCACCGAATCTATAGGCAGTATTCCCTGACTCCACAATGAGCCTTCAAAAGTGGAGTAAGAACCGCGTTCTTCCGCTAGAGCTGAAGACGCCTGGATAGCAAAATAACTAATGGCCTCCATTGAGCGGTCGGCAAACTCAACGGCCTGATCAGATCCGTATGCCATCTGTTGAGTGTACAGCGCATCCTGGAAACCCATTAGGCCAAGACCAACAGGGCGGTGGCGCATATTGGACTTTTCTGCCTGGACAACAGAGTAGTAGTTGATGTCGATTACGTTATCAAGCATACGCACAGCGGTTTTGATTGTTTGCTGAAGTTTGTTCAGGTCTAAGCCGGTTTCACTGACATGTTGAGCGATGTTCACGGAGCCCAGATTACAGACTGCAATTTCTTCTTGGCTAGTATTGAGTGTTATCTCGGTGCATAGGTTAGACGAGTGGACAACGCCAACATGCTGCTGCGGAGAGCGAATGTTGCAGGGGTCTTTGAAAGTAATCCACGGGTGGCCTGTTTCAAACAGCATGCCCAGCATTTTCCGCCATAACTCCTGTGCGCTAACAGTTTTGAACAGTTTTATGTCGCCGCTTTTACACAGCACTTCATATTCGGCGTAGCGTGTCTCGAATGCTGAGCCATATAGGTCATGCAAATCAGGTACATCGTTTGGCGAAAATAGCGTCCATTCGCCATCGTCAAATACTCGCTTCATGAACAGATCGGGAACCCAGTTAGCCGTGTTCATGTCGTGCGTGCGACGACGATCGTCACCAGTATTTTTTCGCAGCTCTACAAATTCTTCTATATCCATGTGCCAAGTTTCTAGATAGGCACAAACAGCCCCTTTGCGTTTCCCGCCCTGATTGACAGCAACGGCGGTGTCGTTAACGACCTTAAGGAAGGGGACCACGCCTTGAGATTTACCATTGGTACCTTTGATATAGGCACCTAGTGCCCGTACTGGCGTCCAGTCATTGCCTAGCCCTCCAGCCCATTTCGACAGCATGGCGTTGTCTTGAATGGCGCCATAGATGCCATGCAAGTCATCGGGAACAGTGGTCAGATAGCAAGATGAAAGCTGTGGTCGTAGTGTGCCTGCATTAAACAGTGTTGGGGTAGAACTCATGTAATCAAAAGAGCTTAATAGACGGTAAAATTCGATGGCTCTGTCTTCCCGGTTTTCTTCCCGGTAGGCAAGTCCCATCGCTACCCTCATAAAGAAGATCTGTGGCAGTTCAATGCGGGTATCATTGCTGTGAATAAAGTAACGATCGTACAACGTTTGTAGGCCTAAATAGTTAAACAGGTGGTCCCTGTCAGCATCCAGTGCCTGGCCTAATTTTTCCAGATCATAGTCAAGGAGATTGGGTGCTAGTAGTTCAAGCTCAATCCCTTTGTTGATATAAGCGGGCAGTACCTCGGCATAGAGTGAAGCCATTTCAGATTGAGTGGCACTGACGGCAACGCCGAGAAAAGGGAGTGCTTCTGCGCGAAGGTTGTCGAGCAGCAGGCGTGCTGTTACGTAAGAATAGTTGGGTTCTTTTTCAACCAGAGTACGGGAGGTGATGACCAGTGATATGTTGACGTCTGCAAGAGGTACGCCGTCATATAAATTCTTTAATGCTTCATCGATAATGACTTGTGCGTTTACATCTGAAAGTCCTGCACATGCTTCGTTGACGACAATTTCCATGCGACCAAGATCCAGGGGCGCTTGGCTGCCGTCACTTAATGTGACTCGGATAGTCGGGTGTGCTTTGGTTGGCTCGCTGGCCTTCTTTTCTTCCCGCTGGAGACGGCGTTCTTCTCGGTATAGAACATAATCCCTGGCAACCTTGTGCTCTCCACTCCGCATCAGGGCCAGCTCTACCTGGTCCTGGATGTCTTCTATATGAATGGTGCCGCCGGAAGGCATACGTCGCTTGAATATCGCACTAACTTGCACAGAGAGTTTTTCGACGGTCTCATGAATGCGTGACGAGGCAGCGGCAGTGCCGCCCTCAACCGCTAAAAAGGCTTTGGTGATGGCTACAGCGATTTTGCTATCGTCGTAACTAACAACCGTGCCATTACGTTTGATGACTCGTACTTGGCCCGGTGCTGTGGCTTGTAGTTCTGCCTGTGTTGCAGCTGACGTGGAGGTGGGTGAAGAGGGGGGAATGTTGGCTTTGTTGTCATCTACTTCTGTGTGCATGGGATCTCCGGGTGCGGCAAGTCGGCGTTGTCAGTTCGTGTTTTGTCGTTAAATCTTTTTAACGGGGTCTTAACGGTGGCGCTATCTATTTGATTCACGCTCATGGGTGTGAAAATGAATGTATAGAACCACTGAATTATTGAAGTATCGTCAATATTTTTAAGGTTGTGCTCGGCAAATCTCCTGAAGCTCTCAGTAAATTCGCGTATTCCCTTTGTTTGCTGGCAGTGGCCATAAGTAAGTACTAACTTTCGTCTGATTGAGGCCAGATTATTATCGTTTGAACTACTGCCAAACCCCTACATGTTGGGGTTTGCGAAACACATGGTACAAGATAATGCGGTTTGGGTCGTTTTGCAAGGACAATATATTGAGGAAAAGCTGTGGATAATATGTGGGTAAATCGTTCTGTCTGTGACCGCTAACCTGCAAACATAGAGGGCGCAATTAGTGTTGGCGAGATGGGTGAAAATTGATCAGGCTGAGGGCTTAGAAATATTTTCTCATAAAGAAAATACTTTATATGCACAGAAGTTTACTCATCGATGGTAAAGGCAATGAGATGCTCTACCGCGGCGCTCACCATCAACGTTTCTCCCAGCGGATAGTCGTGATGGCTGGGGAATAATGATTCAACCAAACTGCCGGTTGGTAGTCGCAGGGTGTAAAGCGTCGTGCTGCCCGAGAACACTTTTTTTACCACCTCTGCGCCAATGCTGTCGCCGCCATTTAGGACGATATCATCGGGTCTCAATAAAACATCCAGGGGGGTGCCTGCCTGCCATTGATAGGCTCGGTTCCCCGCAATTACACCCAGCTCTGTTTGTACTTTATCTTGATCAATAGCCCTGCCGGGAACGAGGCAACCCTGGCCAATGAAATTAGCCACAAAGCGATTGGCGGGTTCGTGAAATAGATTAAATGGCGTGTCCCATTGTTGTAATCTTCCCTGGTGGATTAGCCCAATGTGGTCGCCAAATGCGAACGCTTCTTCCTGGTCGTGGGTGACCAAAATAGCGCTGGTGCCTAAGGCTTTCAGAATATCCCGCACTTCCAGGTTGAGGTGTCGGCGCAAATCCACATCCAGGTTGGAAAATGGCTCATCCAGAAGTAGCAGTTTGGGGTTCGGCGCCAGTGCCCGCGCGAGAGCAACCCTTTGTTGCTGCCCTCCTGACAATTCGTGAGGGAAACGTTTTTTAGTATCTTCCAGTCGTATGAGTTCCAGCAGATCATGGGCAATTTTATGTTGCTCGGGCCGTGGTCGCTTGCGAATGCCAAAAAGAATATTGTCGAGAACGGTCAGGTGGGGGAACAGTGCGTAGTCTTGAAACACCATGCCGATGTTCCGGTGCTCCGGTTCGAGCTGGAACGTGCTATTACTCAGCATCTGATCGTTAAGGGTTATTTCGCCTCGCGAGATAGGCTGGAAGCCAGCAATTGCTCGCAAAGCGGTGGTTTTTCCGCAACCACTGGGGCCAAGCAGACAGCATATCTCCCCGTCATTGACGTGAAAGCTTAACTCGTCGAGTACTGCGCGGTTGGCGGAATCGGCTTCAATAGGGCCAGTGTTGAATTGAGCCTGATTTGTTTGATGGTAGTGGCATTGAATACTATCAACTTTCAGCACGGTGTTATCCTGCTTGGTTGTGGTCAATAGTTATTGAGTTAATAGCAATTCCATCAGTGCTTTTTGGGCGTGTAAGCGGTTTTCTGCTTCTTCCCAGATTACTGTGTCTGGCCGCTCCATTAATTCAGTGCTGATTTCTTCTTCCCGGTGAGCTGGTAGACAGTGCATGTATAGCGCTTTACTGTTGGCGTAGGAAAGGAGCTCCTCATTGATTTGAAAGCCGGAAAACTGTTGTATCCGTTCCGCCTGCTGATCTTCCTGTCCCATTGATGCCCAGACGTCAGTGACTAGCAGGTGTGAATCTTTAGCGGCCAGTTTAGGGTCGCGTATTATGGCGACTCTGTCCTTATTGGCGGCTACCAACTCGGCGTCAGGTTCAAAACCTTTAGGGCAGGCGATACGCAGTTCAAAGTCAAATTGTCGCGCTGCATTGATGTAAGATTGGCACATGTTATTGCCGTCGCCAATCCAGCTGACGGTTTTGCCCTGGATACTTCCTCGGTGCTCTACATACGTCTGGATGTCGGCGAGAAGTTGGCAGGGGTGGTAGTCATCAGTTAATGCATTGATGACGGGCACTTTTGAATGTTCCGCAAATCGTTCAATGATTTCATGACCGAAGGTCCGAATCATAATGATATCGACCATCGTTGAGAGAACTCTGGCGCTGTCTTCAACGGGCTCTCCGCGGCCCAGTTGAGTGTCCCTGGGGGATAAAAATATGGCATGACCGCCAAATTGTGCCATGCCAGCTTCAAACGACACACGAGTTCGGGTGGATGATTTTTCAAACACCATCCCCATGACTTTGTTTTTAAACGGATCATTATGCCCACCACTTGCCAGCTCGGCTTTAAGTTCGATCGCGCGAGTGATGAGTGACCCCAGTTCAGAGGGGGATAGGTCCAGCAATGTTAAAAAGTGTTTTACGGCCATGTCAGTAGTTCTTTCGTTACACGGGGAATATTGGGTGAGGTTTTAAGCTATCCCGGTTGATATTATGAGTTTTCGATAAAGTTTTTAATGATATCGATTACCACGGTCGCTACATGTTCTGTTTGAGACTGGTCAATAATTAATGGCGGCAACAGCCTTAGCACGTTGCCTGAGGTGACATTGATTAAAACGCCTTTGGCGCGCGCCTGGTCAACCAGTTCGCCGCAGGGGCGGTCCAGTTCAATTCCAATCATTAGTCCCTGGCCGCGAATATCGTTAACCGCGTCATCGTTTTCGAATGCCGCGTTAAATCTATCCAGCAAAAAGACGCCCATCTGTTGAGCATTGTGACAGAGCTGCTGCTGGTTGATGGTGTTAACGACGGCTAGCGCCGCAGCACAAACTAACGGGTTGCCGCCGTAAGTGGAGCCATGATTGCCAGGCCCGAAAACAGTTGCCGCTTTACCGTGCGCCAAACATGCGCCAATAGGTAAACCGTTCCCCAGTCCTTTGGCCGTGGTCACTACGTCCGGTAGGATATTGTTATGTTG
>CAYNZI010000052.1:0-10238 GCA_964401565.1 uncultured Spongiibacteraceae bacterium | reverse complement strand
CGCTAATGAAAATCATGCGAAGATGTTTCGAGCGGCATTAAATCGCTAATGTCTTCAATAAACCCGGCTACAATGTGGACCACTGGCGTTTGTTGTTGCGGGTCTAGTTCCGGAATTGAATCGGTGCGTTGCAATTTTCCTTTGATCGATAATACTCGGCTGTTGATGATGGCCTGATTGTAGTGTTGTTGCTGTTTTTTCCAGACGATGATATTGCAGTATCCCGTTTCATCCTCCAGTGTAATGAATAACACGCCAGTGGCAGTGCCTGGTCGCTGCCGACAGGTGACTAAGCCCGCGACATGGACAATGCGACCGTGCTCGATGGTGGCGAGGTCGGTGGCGCGGGTACAGTTGCGAAGAAACTGATGTTCTCGCAGTAATGCCATTGGGTGTCGGCGTAAAGTGAGGCCAGTGTAGCTGTAGTCCCATTGGATTTCTTCGGTTTCTTTAGGGGCGGCTAACAGAATGTGGTCATCCAGCGCGGTGTCAGTATCTATGTTGAATAAGGGACGTGACTCTTCTACTGCGCTGACTTGCCACTGACTCTGGTAACGGTGGCTGTTGAAGCACTGAAAAGCGTCGGATCACACTAGGCAGTTTTGTTCTTGTCGGTTAATGGCGGTGCGTTGCATAAAGTTTGCCATTGATAGGAATGGCCCACTGGCTCTTGCCTCCTCCAGCTTCTTTGCGCTTTTTGTGTGCATACCTTTTAGTAAACGAAATCCTAGTCGTAAAGTGTTGGCAGCCGTTAGGTGGTGGTCCCATTGGCTGTGATTAACGCATACAGGGAGTATATCGACCCCGTGTCGGCGGGCATCTTGTGTTAATTGTGCGGGGCCATAAAACCCCATGGGCTGGCTGTTGAGTAATCCGCAATAGAAGGCGCCCGGATGATGACATTTGATCCATGAAGAGGCATAAGCGAGAAGGGCGAAGCTGGCGGAATGTGACTCTGGAAAGCCGTAAGCGCCGAAGCCTCTCAACTGGCTGAATAGGCGGTTGGAAAAATCGAGACTATAACCTCTGTCCAACATACCATTGACTAACTTGTCGCGAAATAGATCCAGGTGGCCATTGCGTCCCCAGCTGGCCATTGCGCGCCGGAGCTGGTCTGCTTCACCGCCGCTAAACCCTGCCGCAACCATCGCCAATTGAATTACCTGTTCTTGAAAAATAGGTACACCCAGGGTGCGGCCTAATACTGATTTCAATCCGGTGTTGGCGTAGGTGATTGACTCGAGCCCCTGACGGCGACGCAAAAATGGATGGACCATACCACCCTGAATTGGCCCCGGGCGGATAATCGCAATTTGAATAACTAAGTCATAAAATGTCTGTGGCCGCAAACGTGGCAACATGCTCATTTGTGCACGCGATTCAATTTGGAAGATGCCAATAGTGTCGGCTTTGCATAACATGTCGTAGGTAGCTTTGTCTTCAGGGGGTATGTCGTCTAACTGAAATTCTTTACTCGTGTTTTTTTGAAAGTGACTGATATAACCTAAACTTTTTCGGATCGCACTCAGCATGCCCAGAGCAAGCACATCAATTTTCATCAGCCCGAGAGATTCCAGATCCGTTTTGTCCCACTGGATAATCGTTCTGTTTTCCATGGCGGCGTTTTCCAGAGGAACCAACATTGAAATAGGTTCTCGGCAGATAATGAAACCACCAACGTGTTGAGAGAGATGTCTTGGGAATCGAAGAATTTCATCGACAAGCTGAAGAAATAGCTGTGGGGGAATGGACCGCTGTTTGACGTGGGGCTTGTTGAGTAATTCTTCCAGTTGGTGTGGTTGTTTCCACCAGGACAATGATTTGGCCAGCTTGTCGATTAAGGCCTGATCCAGGCCCAGTGCTTTTCCTACATCTCTAACAGCACTACGAGGTCTATAGGTGATGACGGTTGCTGCCAGTGCTGCCCGTTCTCTTCCATATTTACGATAAATGTATTGTATAACTTCTTCACGTCGTTCGTGTTCAAAGTCCACATCAATATCGGGTGGCTCATCGCGTTCTTTGGAAATAAAGCGTTCGAATAACAATTGACTACGGGCGGGGTCCACCTCAGTTATGAATAAACAATAACAAACGGCGGAGTTTGCAGCTGAACCGCGTCCCTGGCAGAGAATTTTTTGATTGCGGGCAAACTGCACTATGTCGTAAACCGTCAAAAAATATTGTTCGTAGTCCATTTCATGAATAAGTTTCAATTCCTTTTCAATCAGCGCTGTGACTTTTTCAGGAATGTGGTCGGGCCAGCGCTTTCTGGCGCCATCTTCGGTGAGCTCGCGCAAGAACTGAGTGGCGGTGGTGTTGGGCGGCACAATTTCATCGGGATATTGGTAGTGAAGTGAGTCCAATGTGAATTGGCAGCGTGCGGCTATGTGCAATGTTTCGGCGAGTAACTCGGGAGGATAGAGTGAGGCTAGTTGTTTTTTTGAGTGTAAATGTAGTTCTGCATTGACGTGTAGTTTGTTTCCCAGTTGTTGGATATTGGTATTGAGCCGAATGGCGGTAACAACATCTTGCAATGGCTTTCGCGCGGGCACATGCATGTGCACATTGCCGCAAGCAGTCATTGGGATATGGTATTGGTTGGCGATTTTATAGCACTGCATATAACGTTGCTGTTGGTGGCTTTTTCTGGGGAGGTTTATTCCCATCCATAGGGATTGTTGAAAAACAAACTTCAATTGTTTGGCGATATTTTGGTTGGTCTGCTGCTCGTCAGTAAGAGCGTCATTCACTAACCAAATAGCCAGATAATGGGCAGGCTCCCGCTGGAAGTCCTTGAGTGATATGTCGTAACTGCCCTTTGGGCTGCGCAAGCGAGCCTTACTAATAAGGGACGATATTTGGCTGTAGGCCGTTTTGTTGGTTGCCAATAGTAGCAGGCGAATATTTTCATTGAGATAAAACTCCGAGCCTATGATGAGTTTTATGTTGCAGGCTTTGGCTGCCATGTGAGCACGTACAATTCCAGCAAGAGAGCACTCATCACTGATTGTTACCGCTTGGTAGCCCAGCTCTGCTGCCTGTGTTACTAGCTCTTCTGGATGTGAGGCACCCCGTAAAAAAGTAAAATTGCTGATGCAATGTAACTCGGCGTAATTGGGGAGGGGTGAAGTCATGAGAATATCCCGTGGACAAACCATTGCCTGTCGAGGTGGTTTTTGAATATCCAGTAGATACTGCCGTTACTGTGATGAGCAATGTAGTAATCTCTCGCCTGTCGCTGTTGCCACCACTGATTGTCTATGCGCTCGGGACCTTGTAATAGCTGCAAATAACCTTGCCAGTAGAGCCGTTGCTGGCGTTGTTGAATGACGGCAGGTTTTGATAACAACCATAGGGGGCGATGAGGTGTGGTGCTGCTGTCTAGCGGATTACTGGTATTGGCACCGGTGTATTGAATGGCTCGCCAGGCTTTCTCTGGCAAAAGATCATTGTGGGAGCTGAGCTGAATACAGTGTTGGTTTTGCAGTCGGCTGAGTAGTTTATCCATCACAGCACTGTATTTTTCGTTTTTGCTGTCGTCCTCTACTGGAAGTGCGTTGTCTTGCTGTTGAAATAAACTGTCGTTATAGTTGCCGGTTTTTTCGAACTGCTTGCACGATAAGCTGAGTGATTCAATATTGGCACGCAACTTCAGTTGCTCCAGTTTCAGCAGGGTTATGTCGAATAGGGACTGTTGCTGAAATACACGAAGAGAGCTATTCAATAGCAATGACTCGCTGCCGCCATCCATATAATTCAACTGCCAGTTTAGCTCTCGGTTGATAAGTTGTCGGAGGCGAAGATGATTTTTTAATTCATCCAATAACTGGTTGATGTAGGGGTTCAATTGTTGCTTGTTATTCAGGCCGTGAATGAAATAGCGGCTGCTATGAAAATATTCCGGTGGGATAAACAGTGGTCGGTGTTCTTTTTCTTCATTTTTCAAATAAGCTATCAGTTTGAAAAATTCTCGACCAAACCGTTTCCCCAGTGATGATGAAGGCAGTGAAAATACGGAATAAACGTGAGTTAACCCCATGGATTGAAGATTTTTCTTTACACTTTTTTTACAGAGAAGAAGAGTAATGGGTAATGATTCTAGTTGTTGTCGAATTTTATTGCTGTCTAGCGTTGTCGGCGACTGACGATAATATCCCGGTTCTTCATTGCCATAACTAATCAGATAAGAGGCGACGGGATTGTGTGATAAGCCACAATAAAACTGCAGATTACGTTTTTTTATGCCTTGACTTAAATGGTGGAATAATCGATTAAAGCCTCGGGACAATTTCAAGCTGCCACGAATTTCCAGAAAGACAGCACTGACTTTTTTATCAATGCTAACCAAGGGTGAAAATCTATACGCCCACACGGCGACATGCTCAAGCAGTTCTTGTTCTCTATTCGTCTGGCGCTCTACCGCGTGTAGTTTTGGATATAAGCTGAGCGCCGTAGCCATTGATTGTCCCGCTTTGATGCCCATTTCGATAGCCGTTGTGTTGGCTTGTAAAACAACTTGTTGTTCAACAATGGCTGTAGCTTCAGTGCTTTCTCTGAGGCTAAGGCTATCAAGCATCAGTGAAGGGAAACGAATACATAGCCACCACATTATTATTTACTCCGCGCACTAGCGCCCCTCAATGGGGTTGCGCTGGCAGGCCACTAGCGGTTTGAGGGATGAGGGGCTGATCTTCACTGGGTCTATCTGGATACGGTGGATTGATTATTGAGCTGAAACTGGTTTTGCCGTTGACGACTTGATATGGGGGGCGAGTGGAGGAATAAACCGGCCACTGTTGTACGGGTTGTTGTTTGAACAATAATGATTCTGGCCGGGGTATGACCAGCTGTTGACCAGCCCAACCTCCCGGCTGTTTTACTACGTCTATAGCCAGCTGCGAAGCTGATACTGATAGCTGTAAACGCAGGCGAGCGGGTGAAGATTGATGTTTGGACTGCAGGGGTCGAAAGTGAAAGTGTAGGCAGCGGCCTTTCTCTGCGGCAGCTTGAAGACGCCGATAGGGAGTGGCATTGCTGGCTTGTTGAGTAAACCAGGTCAGCACCATAGCAAAGGCGGATGAAGCCAATACTTGCTCTGCTGCCCACCATTGGTCTGGTTCTGACGGATACAATAATAAGCATTTTTCTGGTGTTACACCCTGTGCCGACAGCGCCGGGGGGTAGGGAATGAACGGGGGGTTGATCCACGCAATTCTCCCTTTGTGACTCACTTGCTTGAGCAGCGGTATCAGTAGACTTAGCTCGCCAATGCCCCAGTGCTCGCATAGTAGTTCAGATGAGCTGTGTAGCGGCCACCCACGCCAGTGCAGCTGTTGATCCAGCTGGGCGATGCCTGAACTGATACTGTTGCCGGATTGGCGGCTGTGATCGTCGCGGTAATGCTTGCCGCGCCACAGTTTTGAATCCCGGATGAGTTGCTCTACTGACGACATAATGGAGATAGCTTGGTCAATTTATATGACTGTATATATATACAGTACTTTGAGTAATTCTTTGATGCAAGCTGTTTTTCATATCCCCAATGTTGATGTCTTTAACGGTGGCGGCAGATGGCTATGTGAGGTAAATTAACCTCACTAATAATAAATTTTCTCTACATGGAGAGATAATAATGAACCGCAGAGAAATTCTTAAAAGAGCGGCTATCGTGCTGGGTGGAACCCTGTCCGGGTCACTAAGTGCTGCTGTGATGGCCGGTGTTAATTCTTCAGGTAAAGTGAGCAGGCAGATATTTGATGCCAGTGACCGCAAGTCATTGGTGATATTGGCAGAACTGATAATTCCGGAGACCGACACACCAGGGGCAGCGGCAGCCGGCGTCCCTGATTTTATTGAATTGATGGTTAGCGATTGGTACACCGATACCGAGCGAAAAGTGTTTTTGGAAGGCTTTCGTGAGCTAAACGAGTATTGCCAACAAACCTATAGCAAAGCATTCAACGACTGCTCCAGTGACAATCAGGTGAGTGGGCTGCAATGGTCAGAAAAAGAAAGTAAAAAATATCCGGTTAAACCCTCTTCGCCACTGAGTAGAAGTATCGATGAAGATAGTCCCTTCTTCACAAAAATTAAAGAATTGACGGTATTGGGATATTACACCTCTGAAGTGGGGGCAAAGCAGGAATTACGCTATAACCCCATGCCAATGGAATATGATGGCGATCTCAACTTTGCCGATGTCGGCCGTCAATGGTCTTATTGAGGAGTTTGTAATGAGTATCAATACACAGTTTGATGCAATTGTTGTTGGTTCGGGTATTTCCGGTGGTTGGGCTACCAAAGAGTTGACTGAAAAAGGTTTAAAAGTCCTGGTGTTAGAGAGAGGCAAACCAATAGAGCATGGCAAAGATTATAAGGGTGAGCATATGGCTCCCTGGGATGTGCCCTATCGTGGTAAACCTTTACGTGAGCTTTATAAAGAAGAGTACTCCGTTCAAAGTAATAATTACGCGTTTGACGAAACAACACGGCATTTTTTCAATAATGACAAGCAGAATCCCTATGTACGCGATGAGAAAAAGCCGTTTGAATGGTTTCGTTCGGATGTAGTGGGTGGTCGGTCATTGTTGTGGGCGCGCCAGGTTTATCGTTGGAGTGATTTGGATTTTGAAGCGAATAAAAAAGATGGTCACGGCATTGATTGGCCTATTCGTTACAAAGATATTGCGCCCTGGTATTCCTATGTTGAAAAATTTGTTGGTGTATCAGGAGAGAAGCTGAATTTGCCGCAACTACCCGATGGTGAATTCCAGCCACCCATGGAAATGAATGTGGTGGAGAAAGCGATCAAAAAGGGTATCGATGATAATTTTTCTGATCGCACCATGACGATCGGCCGAGTAGCCGTACAGACGGAAGCTAAAAATGGTCGGGGCGCCTGTCATTATTGCGGACCCTGTCAGCGCGGCTGTTCTGTTGGCGCGTATTTTAGTAGCCAAAGTTCGACGTTGCCCGCCGCTGAGAAAACAGGCAACTTGACGATATTGTCTAACAGTGTCGTCGAAAGCTTGGATTACGATGCGCAGGAAAAACGAGTGAGTGGTGTTCGTGTGATTGATGCCAATACTAACAAGAAAACCACCTATACCTCAAAATTGGTTTTTCTTTGTGCGTCGACAGTGGGCAGCACTCAAATATTGTTGAACTCTCGTTCTGAAAGCTTTCCCAACGGGTTGGCCAATGGTAGCGGGGTATTGGGTCGCTATTTAATGGATCACACTTATCGCACTAATGTGGCAGGGTTGATGCCCGGCTACAATGATAAGTATTACAGCGGTAATCGACCTAACGGTATTTATGTGCCTCGATTCAGGAATTTGGATGGTCAGGATGAAGATGCAGACTTTCTTCGTGGCTATGGCTTTCAGGGCAGTGCCTCACGGTTTGACTGGCGGACCATGTCGAATCAGATTAGTGGGTTTGGCGCTGATTTTAAAAATGCAATGCGAGCGCCAGGCTCTTGGTTTTTCTATCTGGCAGGATTTGGCGAACAGCTGCCGCGTGCCAGCAATCAATTAAAATTGTCAGAAAAACATCGGGATCGTTTTGGTATCCCGCAGGTTGAATTTGATGCCGAATTTAGTGCCAATGAAGACAGCATGCGCTTGGATATGGTGAAGCAAGGAGAGAAAATGTTGAAAGCGGCGGGGCTGGCATTTGTTATGGGTGATCCGGGAAAGAGTGTACCTGGAGAAGCTATTCATGAAATGGGTACTGCGCGAATGGGCAATGATCCATCAGAGTCTGTTTTGAATAAATGGAATCAGGCTCATGAAGTCCCCAACTTGTTTGTTACTGACGGTGCCTGCATGACATCGTCCTCCTGTGTGAATCCGTCTATTACCTATATGGCATTGACCGCTAGAGCTGTTGACTACGCCGTGAAGCAACTTAAAGATGGCACCATTTAATTCAGTGATTACGGGTTGAAATAATGAATAAACTTCAGACAACACGACGACGTTTCCTCAATATGGCCGCTGTCGTTACGGGCGCCGGCTTATTCGCAGGGCTGAATATTCCAGCTGTGGCGATGGGAACACGTCTTGAAAGTATCGGCATCCAGCTTTATACGGTTCGGGATTTAATGGCTAAAAGTGTGCCTGATACGTTGGTCGCATTGGCTGCACTTGGATATAAAGAAGTGGAATTCGCCGGTTACTACGATCATAGCCCGGCAGAGCTCGATGCTATGTTGTCAGGCGCCGGGCTTAGCTCACCTTCGACTCATGTTCAGTTGGCTGATATTCGGGACACACTGGAAAAAACGATGGATACTGCTGCCGAAATTGGGCATGAATACGTTGTGTTGGCTTACCTGATGCCGAGTGAGCGTACATCGATCGATGATTATAAGTCGTATGTCGAGCTCTTCAGCAAGGCGGGGGAGGCTGCGAAACAGAGAGGGTTGCAGTTTGGTTATCACAATCATCATTTCGAATTTGAAACGATGGGCGGAGTGAAGCCTTATGACCTGATGTTGGAGCAGATCGATAGCGAATTAATGAAGATGACTCTAGATTTATATTGGATACATCGAGCCGGTCAGGACCCTTTCCACTATTTTGATAAACATCCCGGTCGCTTTAAGCAATGCCACGTAAAAGATATGAATAAGGAGGGCGGCATGGCTGACGTCGGTGCGGGAACTATCGACTTTGCTAAAATATTTGCCCAGCGCGAAAAGGCGGGGTTCGAACACTATTATGTCGAACATGATATGCCCGCGAATTCACTGCAGACTGCTGAAAATAGCATAGGGTATTTAAAAGGGCTGCGTTTCTAATAGTGTCCGCGACGTGTTTGTGACTTCATAGGCATAAAAAATCCCCTCAAGGCAATGTATTTCTCCAAAGGAGACTAGAACACTTTTTGAGGGGGAGGGTAATACCGTGGTGCTATTTCAGTGCTTACTGGCACATGATACACAATGAATAGTTTCAGGGATTACATCCAAGCGAGCTGGATTTATATCTTCGCCACAGTCTGAACATTGTCCATACGTTTTATCGTGTATTCTTTCCAGTGCTGAACGAATTTCGTGAATTGCCGAGTCGGTTTCCCGGCCTATTTCTTCAAGAACTTCATCATTTTCTCGCTCCTGCGCTTGTTCAGAGGAGTCGGTAGAATGGCTTTTACTCACATCATTTTTTACATGCGATAGTCGCTGTTCAAGCTCTCCGAGTTTTTCGTTGAGCTTATCCTCTACGAGCTGATAATTCATAGTAACTCCAACATGTCATTTAATAATCAGGCGGACAGCATCTTGTACAGTTCGTCCTTTAAGTGCAAACGATGAATTTTGGCTTCTTCTTCCGTGTGAGTGGCCACAGGATTAACTTCTGCTTCCATATTCTCAATGCCGCTGGTCAGGTCATGGTATTCGTCAAAAAGTCTGCGGAAGTGGTTGTTGCCAATTTTTAATTCATGGATACGATCACGAAGATGCGGAAATTCGTGTACTAAATCATGGTGTTCTATAGTCATTTTCTATCCTTTGATTGCGTTACTTTCTACGCTTAGGATATATCGCCACAACAGAATCGCTATGATCTGTATCATGTATTTGATTGGGGATGAGGATAGAGGCTGTCGGTGCTAGGATGTTGGAAAATAAAAGCGGTTATCAATAACCGCTTTTATGACTTATTTGAGTGTGGGAAGGGCGGTGATCTTGATCAGCTGATTCTCGACGGGTTTGATTGAACTCTGGTGGTGTTCAACGAGTTTGACCGCCGACGCTATAACGGCGGAGTTACTTGCCGCGACATCAAACCGCTCCGAAGGGTCGACGAGTAAGTTGAATACCTGTGGGGGGCTATGGGTAATGATTGTCTGTTCTTTGGTGTATATATTCGCGACTGTCTTAAAGTGAACTTTCCAATCTCCCTGCCGAACGGCGAAAACGTTGCCGCCATGATAGTAAAAAATGTTTTCTCTTTCACTGCTTTTACTTTCAAATATTGTCGGGCTTAAGTCATAGCCGTCATAGCGGCGATCAGAGGGCATATCTATGCCTGCAATACTCATAATGGTGGGGAACAAGTCTAGTGTTGAGGCGGTATTGTGTGCAACGGAGGGTTTGATTTTCCCCGGCCACCAGAATATAGCGGGTTCTCGCATGCCGCCCTCGTAAGAGGTGCCTTTGCCGCTCTTTAGCAGGCCTGCAGACCCCCCGTGTGCTCCCATTATCAGCCAGGGACCGTTGTCTGAAG
>CAYNZI010000051.1:0-10289 GCA_964401565.1 uncultured Spongiibacteraceae bacterium | reverse complement strand
CAACTGAATATCAATCTCGAATTCACCCAACTCACGGATAACACCCATGGGTAAACGCACTTCAGACTTGCTGACAGCAACACCGGAGTCAGTGATCGCGGTCGCGATATCACGAGTACCAATAGAGCCAAACAACTTACCTTCGTCACCTGCATTGGCTTCGATGGTAATTGCAACTTCAGCCAGTTGTGCAGCACGAGCATGGGCCCCACCGCGCTTTTCAGCAGCAGCAGCTTCCAACTCAGAGCGACGGGCTTCAAAATCAGCCACGTTACTTCCGGTGGCAGGAACTGCCTTACCGTAAGGTATCAAGAAGTTACGGCCAAAACCTGACTTAACATTAACTTTATCGCCCAGATCGCCGAGTTTACCGACTCTTTCCAGTAGTATAACCTGCATTGTACTTACCCTCTATATTTCCAGTCGCTACTTTTACCAGCGCAACTGTCCATTAATTTCTCAATCTATCAAACGATTATTGCAAGCGTTAGCGTTCGGCCAAACGCTTGCGAATATCTATCCAGCTGTCAACGACAGCAGCAATTATTAGCAACGCTTTTATTGGGTCTAACAGCAACCAGCTAATGTAAAAAACTGTTAACCAACCACCCTTCATGTTCTTTTGCGCAACTAGCGCATGTACCAAGGCAAAGCCTGCAAACATAAAAGGCACTGCAAAAATCACGGCCCAAAGGCGGTAATCCGCACCCAGAGTTGATAATACCAACCCTATTAACAATAATCCTACTGCCAATTGTGGCGACAATTTGAGGCTCTTAAACTCATCCCCAAATCCACCGGGGTTGTACAAGAGCCCCTGCCACCATCGAGCCAACACCAAACACAAAGCGACAGTGAAAGCATTACTTAAACCCAGCAAACCTGCAATCTGGGTAGGCGTTGGCTTCGCTGTCACCAAGGGTAAAGCCTGATCGGATTGACTGGCTAACTGCGCCAGCGTCTCGTTCAGTAGCTTTAACAATTCTTCAATGTAACCCTGACCAAAAGTCAGCAACAACAGCCCGGTTATAACTCCCGAAACAACCGTTGCAACCAAAGCCCAAGACCAAGATTTTGTCGACCTCAACACACTGGCCGCCAGCATTGCACCTAATAGGGTCGTTACTGGCGTTGTATCGCCCATTGACGCCAACACCAGCGCTGGCAACATCGCCCAAAGCAACACATAACTACCGTGCTTTGTACCCTGTCTCAACGTAACCAGTGCAATGACCGCCGCACCAACCCAGGCAAATAGAATCGACCCGGTGGCAATCATCGAAATGATCACCGCTTGAGTGCGGCCTCTCATTACATATTCAGCTAAAGCGCGCATCGTTTATCGCTACTAATTCGTTTACCGAAAACAGCGAAAACCAATCTTATTTATGCTGATCAGTGTATGGCAGTAAAGCCAAAAAACGTGCCCGCTTGATACAAGTAGACAACTGACGCTGATATTTAGCTTTTGTACCCGTAATACGGCTAGGTACTATCTTGCCTGTTTCTGAAACGTAGGCCTTCAAGGTATCCAGATCTTTATAATCAATCTGGTCAACACCTTCTGCAGTAAAACGGCAGAACTTACGACGACGGAAAAAACGTGCCATGGGATAACTCTCCTAATCTAGTTTGCCGAACTATTATTCGCTGGCAGCTTCTACAGTTGTGTCAGCGGTTGCTTCTGCCGGAGCTGGATCAGCAGCAGGTGCTGTCTCTTCACGACGCTCAGGACGCTCAGGGCGACTGGCGCGGCGCTCACGACTCTCTTTCTCGGCTTTCATGATCGGTGACTCAGCTGTTACCACTTCATCCATTTTGATCACCAAGTTCCGGAGAACAGCATCGTTATAACGGAAGTTGGTGGTCAGTTCCTCGATCGCTTCTTGATCGGCTTCTACATTCATTAACGTGTAGTGAGCCTTATGGATCTTGTTGATAGGGTAAGCCAGGTGACGGCGGCCCCAGTCTTCCAGACGGTGAATTTTACCGCCGTTCTTCTCGATGGCCTGGGTATAGCGCTCGACCATGCCGGGCACCTGCTCAGATTGGTCGGGGTGGACCAGAAAAATGATTTCGTAATGACGCATAGCATCTCCTTACGGGTTAAGCCACCTGATGATTCACTGTAGAATCTCAGTATGACAAGGAGCCCCATAACGAGTTAGCAGCAATACACCACACAGACTGGTCACGGGGATTTAAGAGGCGCGAATTCTAGAGGAACCGTTGGGGAAAGGCAAGGATTTTGGTGATTATCTAGCCAGCCGCTACCATCGCCTTAAACGGCGGCACTGGGTCGCCGGCTTATTGCTGCACGCCAGCGCGCCACATGACTCAGAGACTCATCATAGGGAACGCCAACCAAATCACAGGCAAAATCAATAACAGACAGAGCAAGAATATCAGCAATGGAAAATTGACCCCCTGCAACAAAATCATTGTCAGCCAAATGGGCATTAAACAACGTATAAAATGCCGCAGTGCGCTGACGACCCAGCGCAGCAGCATCTGGAATTTGTTTGACGATCTTCGCGGTTATTGGGTGCCCGTGTATCCACACCTGCCCTACCGGTCCCATAAAATTGAGCTCGACACGCCGAATCCACATTTCTATCGTGGCTATTTCCAGGGGAGTAGAACCAAATAGAGGGTTATCGGTGTGCAATGCTTCGAAATAACGACAGATAGCGACTGATTCGGAGATAACCGTGCCGTCATCTAACTCCAGATAGGGAATGCCACCGAAAGGATTTCTCTCCAGCGACTCCGCCGCTCGACTTTCACCTTTCATAATATTAATCGGTACTAGAGGAACGTTCTTAATCCCCTTTTCCGCCAAGTACATTCTTACTCTTCGGGGATTGGGAGCAGGCATTACGGCGTCGTACAATTTCATTTTTAGTCCTTCTTATTAGATACTTCGCTATAAATTGCGAGCAAACATGGCAAACAACCGCTCCCAATGTCGCTCTGCGGCCGGCTTATTGTAAATGTCACCCCTCTGCGGAAAAACAAACCCGTGCTCAGTATCGGGATACCATTCGATTCGGTAATTGCAGCCAGTGGTTTTTAAATGTGCATCCAAGGCGTCAATCATTTCAGGTGGCGCCCAGGAATCGGTTTCAGCACAACCGATATACAGCTCACCACTTATATTTTCTGCGGCTAAATGCGGAGAATCTGGCTCTTCGGTAATCAGGCGAACCCCATGCAGCGACGCCGCAACTTTAATTCGATCGGGGAAACGCCCCGCGGCAGCCACCGCAAATGGACCACTCATGCAGTATCCAACAATACCCGCGGGCCCTTTTGCCACATCGGCATTACCATCAACATAATCGAAAATAGCCTGCACATCGTCACAAAACAAATCATTGCTCAAAGCATCCATCTGCTCAAACATTTGTTCACGGGTAACGCCTTCCATATACATATGAAATTCACGCACCTTCCGATAATACAAATTGGGAAGAACAACATAATAACCAACAGCCGCTATACGCCTGGCCATATCGTGTAATTCTTCACGCTTGCCCGGGGCATCCATGGCGAAAATCACCATCGGGAACGGGCCACCCTCTTCCGGACACACAATAAAGGTATTCATTGCGCCGTCTTGGGTTCTTATATCAACGTGAGCTTCTATCATCTTCTTCTCTTTTATTGTTATTGCGCTTCGCGCTGCCTAACTGCCTCAAACAAACACACACCGGTCGCCACAGAAACATTGAGGCTGCTGACAGAACCTGCCATCGGCAAATTAACCAGGTAGTCACAATTTTCGCGAGTCAAACGCCGCATGCCCTTGCCCTCTGCACCCATGACCAAAGCCATAGGCCCCGTGAGCGCGGCCTGATAAACACTTTGCTCCGCCTCACCAGCAGTACCGGTAATCCAAATACCACGATCCTGGATATCCTTCATCGTTCTAACCAAGTTAGTAACCTGAATATAGGGCACCATTTCAGCAGCCCCGCAAGCAACCTTGCGAACCGTGGCATTCAAAGGTGCCGAATTGTCTTTGGGTGCAATAACCGCATCCACACCGGCCGCATCGGCGGTGCGTAAACAAGCGCCCAAATTATGCGGATCAGTTACCCCATCCAGAATCAGTAACAAGGGAGGGTGGTCGAGCCCTTCAAGTAATTCTTTTAAATCCCGATCGCGCAAAGTCTGGGCGGGTTTACTAAGAGCAAGAACGCCCTGGTGACGTCCCTCCACTTGTTTATCCATTTCCTCCCGCGGAACGGTTTTACATTTCACCCCCACCTGCTGGGCATGCAGTTGTAGTTCATTAATGCGCTTATCATTGCGCCCCTGCTGCAACCACAATTCTTCAATTCGGTTTGACTGTTGCTGCAGTAACGCCTCGACGGCATGAATACCAAATACCCAATGTGTTTCACTCACTATCACCTGCCTTACTACGCTTTCTTTTACGGACGGTTTTTGCCTTGGGCGAAGCTACTTTCGTTGCTTTTTCTCTAGATGCAGCACCTGCTGTTTTTGGCTTGGCCTTTTTTACGGCCGCGCCTTTATGCTTCTTTGTCGATTTTTTTTCGTCCGCTTTTTTATCAATCGTTTTGGCAAACTGTCGCTTGGGTTTTTTACCTTCTTTTAGCTCGCGTCGTTTTGACCGACTGGAACCTTCTACCATTTCCAGGTCAATTTTCTTATCTTCCAAACTCACCCGAATCACCCGAACTTTGACAGTATCGCCAAGCTGGAACATAACGCCAGTGCGCTCGCCTATCAAACGCTGCTTGACGGGGTCAAAATGATAATAGTCCCTATCGAGGGAGCTGACATGCACCAACCCCTCCACATATACATCGACTAACTCGACGAATAAACCGAAACCAGTTACCGCCGTCACAATACCGTCAAATTCTTCCCCTACACGATCCTTAACGTATTCACACTTCAGCCAGGCAACCACATCGCGAGTGGCATCATCCGCTCGCCGCTCAGTCATTGAGCACTGCTCGCCTAGCACTAACAACTCAGCCATGCCGTAGGGGTAAATTTTCTTTTTGGCCAGCACTTCGACACCGTCTACTCGCCTAACTTGCTTACTGGTTATATCGCTGCGAACAATATGCCGAACTGCACGGTGTACCAGCAGATCAGGGTAACGTCGGATTGGCGATGTGAAATGACCGTAAGCTGGGTAATTAAGACCAAAGTGGCCAAGGTTTTCCGGTTGATAAACCGCCTGCCGCAGTGAGCGCAGCATCATCGTCTGAATGATATGAGCATCGGGGCGATCACCAAGCTGCGACAGCAAATTCTGGTAGTCATCCGGGGTGGGTTTACTACCACCGCTCAAATCCAGTGCCAGCTCGCCTAAAAACTTGCGTAGTGATTCCAGCTTCTCTTCAGTCGGCCCTTCGTGCACACGAAACAACGCAGGCAAGTTATGCTTTTCCAAAAATCTTGCCGCGGCCACATTGGCCGCCAACATACACTCTTCGATCAGTTTGTGGGCATCATTGCGCAGCACCGGTACAATTTCTTCTATCTTCCTATTTTCGCCAAAAACAATACGGGTTTCCGTAGTTTCAAAGTCTATTGCACCGCGTAAACTTCTCGCTTTTCGAAGCGCTTTGTAAAGGCTGTGTAACTGCTCCAAATGGGGAACAACTGCTTTATACTCGGTGCGCAGAGACTCGCTATCAGGATTAGCCGGATCAAGAATTGCACCCACCTTGTTATAGGTCAGCCGTGCATGGGAGTGCATAACTCCCTCATAAAAATAAAAGCCACTAACCTTACCCGCAGAACTAATGGTCATTTCACAGACCATGCAAAGCCTATCAACGGCAGGTTTCAGTGAACACAGGCCATTAGACAACGCCTCGGGCAACATCGGCACAACTTGCTCTGGAAAGTACACAGAATTGCCACGCAATGTCGCTTCCTGATCGAGAGCGCTACCTACTTTTACATAGTGGGAGACATCGGCAATGGCTACCCATAATCGCCAGCCTCCAGATTTTTTAGCCTCACAGTATACCGCGTCGTCAAAATCTCGGGCATCTTCGCCGTCAATAGTGACAAATGGCAGTTTGCGCAAATCGATCCGACCGAGCTTGTCTTCTTCCAATGGCTCTGCTGACAACGTCTGAGCTTCGAGGTCAACGGCCTCCGGCCACTGGTGTGGAATATTGTGAGCGCGAATAGCCACATCAATTTCCATTCCCGGTGCCATATGATCCCCCAGCACCTCAACCACACGCCCTGTTGGCGGTTTGCGCCAGCCCGGCTGGCCAGTAATTTCAACCATGACATATTGATCAACAGCCGCATCACCAATTTGTTCACGGGGAACAATCACATCGTGATTGATACGAGCGTTATCTGGTGATACAAAAACAGCACCGTTTTCATCATAAAGGCGCCCTACCAACTGGCGGGTATTACGGCTAAGCACCTCGACAATCACACCCTCTTTTTTACCCCTATGGTCAGCGCCAGTGGCGCGACACAAGACTTCATCGCCGTCGAAAACAGTACTCATCTGACGACTATTCAGGTACAAATCGCCACCACCCTCATAAGGCACCGCAAAACCGTAACCATCTCGATGAGCCTGCACTCGACCTCGAACCAAGTCCATCTTATCAATGAGCCCATAGGAACCCTTGCGATTGCGCATCAACTGGCCGTCGCGCTCCATCGCTTTCAACCGGCGGCGCAATGCCTCAACTTGTTGAAAATCTGTTAATTCCAGCGCTTTGGTGATTTGATTTCGATTGAGCGGACCGTCGGCCTCAGCTAAAAATTCCATGATGAATTCTCGGCTGGGGATAGGTGATTCGTATTTTTCGGCCTCGCGGCTAGCATGAGGGTCTTTATTAGGAAGGCGTTTTGCCATTTGTGCGTTTAATCCTTGTACAATAATGATAACCTTCATTATACGCAATTATCGACCAGCTTCTGCTTTTATTGACAAAACCATTGCCGACGGTTAAATTGCGCGCCTCAGTTTGCTCAGCGACCGCTGATAAACTAAGCCCAGGTGGTGAAATTGGTAGACACGCTAGCTTCAGGTGCTAGTGCTCTTCGGGGCGTGGAGGTTCAAGTCCTCTTCTGGGCACCATTTCTTAAGTAACTCCTTGTTTCTTAAAGCATTTTCAATCTTGCAGAACATAATTCAGCCAAGGTGGTACACCTAGGTGATACACCATGCGTTTTATCGCGCATCTGCGAGGTGTTTATGGCTTCTCAAAGCCAATATTTAATCCGCAATCGTCACAGCAATCAATGGTACGGTCGGGTAGTTATCCCCATCCTGTTACGCCCGCTATTTGATGGCAAGCGCGAAGTGCGCCGATCTCTTCAAACCTCAAATAAAACCATTGCCAAAAGACGTGCCTTGGCGTTTTGGTTACAATGCCAGACAAACTTTGAAAGAGTGCAAAAAGACGGGAACTCAGTGGTAAATATTCCAAAGCTCATCAGAACCACCGATATACTCGGCAGGCTACATGAAGTTGACCTCAACGATCCTGAAATGGAAAAGGCCGTGGTCAAACAACTTCATGAGGATGCAGCAGCCTTACTGCATCAATATAAAGATAATCCTGAAATTCTAAACCGCCTCCTGCAACTCAATACTGCGCAGAACCCACAACAAGCCGAACCAGAAACAGCAATTTCTTTCGCGCAAGCCGTTGATCTTTATATCGACAAACTGAACACCCAAGGGCGCAAAGGTAGGAAGCTTTCACAGCGTACATTATTAAACTATCAAGGAAGGCTCATTTTCTGGAAGGATGTTTTCGGGCAAGTCCCTATTCATCATGTGACGCTGAAAGCTTTGTCCGAGGTGCAAAACTGGTTGACCCGCCTGCCCGTCAATTACAGCAAGCAAGGTTTCAGCACAGATAAAGCCATCAAGATCGCCCAAAACCCTGACAATAAATACCCTGCCATTTCAGACAAGACCCGCGCTGAATATCTGGGGCAGTTAAAAGGCATTTTGGAATACGCCCATTCATGTGGCTTTACCATTGCGGATCAGTCGCGCCATGTTGAAGTCCCTAATACCAAACAAATTAAAACGGTCGAACGTCTACCCTTTACCGAAGACGACTTGGGAAAAATATTTCCAAAAGACTACGGCGTAGATTTTGGCAAAAAACACGCGGCACTGGATTGGGATGTCAGATGCGTATTCCGGGCCATGCTGAACACCGATTCCGATTGAAGATGAACACCTGTTACGATTCAAGATGAACACTGATTCCGGCGGAAGGTGAACACTTTTGTTCATTTTCCGGAATCGCTGTTCATCATCCGGAACCTATTTCGGATAAGCGTCGTTCCCCCTCCTTAAGCATTGATTTTATTCAACTTTGGTACTCTTGCCCTTTTCATTTCCCAGGAGAAGGCACCGATGCCAGCGGAGAGAACATCAATGCGACTTATTAAAGAAGTTTTGCGACTTAAATTTGAATCGGGTTTAAGCCTACGGCAGATCGCTCGCAGCCTTAATATCGGCCTGGGAACCGTCTCGCTTCATCTAAACCGGGCCAAAGCGGCTGAGCTATCTTGGCCTCTCCCCGTCGATCTGGATGACAACGGCCTCGAACGCAAGCTGTTCCCCAATCAGCTAGCACCGGTCAGAAACGGACTCGTCGAGCCGGACTACGCGGTCATTCACAACGAACTCAAACACAAAGGCGTGACCAAGCAATTACTCTGGGAAGAGTACAAGCAGGCGCAGGGTGGGCGTGGCTACCAATACTCCCAGTATTGTCAGCGCTACCGCGATTGGGTGCTGACCCTTAAACGGTCGATGCGCCAGACGCACAAGGCAGGGGAAAAGTTATTTATAGATTACTGCGGACCAACCATGCCTATCGTGAACCCCGACACCGGTGAAGTGTGTAACGCACAGATTTTTGTCGCTACTTGGGGTGCGAGTAATTACACCTTTGCAGAAGCCACGCGAACGCAGACCAAGCCAGACTGGATTCAGTCACACGTTAATGCCTTTGAGTTTTTTGGCGGCGTGCCAGAAATATTGGTGCCCGATAATTTAAGAAGCGCGGTCACTAAACCCTGTCGTTACGAGCCCATTATTAACAGTAGCTATCAACACATGGCCAGTCATTACAAGACCACTGTGATTCCTGCGCGCCCCTACAAACCGAAAGACAAAGCAAAGGCAGAGAACGCAGTACTTATTGTAGAGCGCTGGATTATGGCGCGCCTGCGCCACCAAACATTCTTTACCCTGGCGGCCCTCAACCAGCAGATTCGCTTCCTACTCGATGACCTTAATAACAGGGCGTTCAAAAAACTACCGGGCACACGCTTGAGCCAATTCGAAGCCCTCGACAAACCCGCGCTCAGGCCCCTGCCAACCTCTCGGTTTCAGTTTACGGTCTTCAAATTAGCGCGGGTCAACATCGATTACCACCTTGAGTACGACAAGCATTATTACTCAGTGCCTCACCACCTGGTGAAACATCAAGTTGAAGTACAAGCGACACGGGATTCGGTAGCGGTGTTCTTTAAAGGAAAACAAATAGCCCGCCACGCGCGAAAAAACACGAAAGGCGGCTACACCACCGACGCCAGTCACATGCCAACAGCGCACCGTAAACACAAAGAGTGGTCACCAGAACGGTTGCTAAAATGGGCACAAGACCTAGGGCCAAATGTTCAGCTAATGACCCAGGCAATGCTTGATCGTAAGTCACACCCCGAACAAGCCTATCGCGCCTGCTTAGGGCTGTTAAATCTGTCGAGGAAGTACGACAAGCAGCGACTGGATGCCGCTTGTCGGCGGGCGATAGCTATCCGTTCGCCCCAACTAAAGAGCATCAAGTCGATTTTAAAAAATGGCATCGATCAACTTGAATTGTCACTCGACAAACAGGGCACCGCAATTGAAAAGTCGCCCAGCGACGATCACGACAATATCCGCGGCCCACAGTATTACCACTAATAAAAAGGAAATAAACGATGTCACAACAACAATATCTAACACAGTTACGTACCCTAAAACTCAGCGGAATGGTGCAAGCCCTTGAATTGCAGTGGAGCCAACCGCAAACCTTTGATGACCTGAGCTTCGATGAACGGGTGGGGCTTGTCGTCAGTCAGGAACTGACTTCTCGAGCCAACAAACGATTGCAGCGCTTGCTAAAAGCGGCACGCTTTAAGGTTGACGCCCGAATTGAAGACGTCGACTACGCGCACCCGCGAGGTCTAATTAAAGTAAGCGTCAGCTAAACCCCATCTACCGGCAGCGAGTATTTTAGGTCAGCATT